>JACMQR010000110.1 GCA_014376885.1 Polaromonas sp. | reverse complement strand
GGCTACCTGTTGGATGGCAACGGCAACTGCGCCTACATTACTGCCTACAACCAGCAGATAGCAATTCATCCGGACGGCAAGAACATCTCGGTCAAGGACAAAACCTGCCTGTGCACCCACATGCGCAACTACAACGTCTGGACCTGCGGCAGCTCTGCCTACCGCCTCAAGGACACCACGCGTATGCTGGCCGACGGCACCTACGAAGGCCTGAGCGCCGAGCACATCTTTCGCGACTACCAGTTCAGCGTGGACAACCGGGTCCTGTTGCCCGCGTAAGAGCACTGCCGCACTGGCGCACACCCGCCCCCTCAGACATGCCCATGAGAAAGGAAATGCATGAATGAGCAGGCGGCCCGCGACGTGGTGCTGGTGCGCGCGATCGAGACAGCGGACCAGGGCCATGCGCTGCTGAGCGAGGACGACCGCAGGTATGCCAGCCGCAGCGCCACAGAGCTGGCGCAGTGGCAAGCCTCCCACGCCGGGGCGCAGGTCACATTTGATGATTTCCTGCACCAGCGCGCCGGACAGATTCTCAAGCGAATGACCGAACGCTGTCCAGCCTTCGCACACTTCTTTCAAGCGACATCAAGCCTGCGTTTTTTCTGGACAGCGCTGCCGCTCACCGGTTTACTGGCCGGCATGTTCCTGGACCGGATCACCGACCCGCACCGGGTGGACCTGTTGTCGGCGCCGCTACTGCTGATCATCGGCTGGAACCTGGCAGTCTATGCGGGCTTGCTAGTCTGGCCCTGGCTGCCGTTTGGCCGGTTGAACAAGACCAACACCGCCTGGACCAGATGGCTCGCCTTCGGAAAAACCCGTCTGCCGCGCAAGCTGCCACCGGTCTTGGCTACCGCCCTGCTGGCCTTCACCACCGCATGGTTGCATCTCAGCCGCCGGCTGGTGCTGGCCCGGCTGGGCCGCACACTGCACCTGAGCGCGGCGCTGTTTGCCGTCGGCGCGGTGGTTTCGCTGTATGGCCGGGGTTATTTGTCCCAGTATGCCGCCGGCTGGGAAAGCACTTTTCTCAATGCGGCGCAGGTGCATGCGCTGCTGTCGGCGCTGTTCATGCCGGCTGTGGCGGTGTTTCCGCTGCAGGGGTTTTCCATTGCCGAAATCGAGGCGCTGCGCTTCGGGAATCACCCCTCCTCGCTCGGCGGTGCGCGCTGGGTACATCTGTACGCCGCCACGCTCTTTTTGCTGGTCGTGCTGCCGCGCTTGCTGCTTTCAAGCAGCGCGCACTGGCGCGCCCGCCAATGGAGCCGGAACTTTGCGCTAGACCTGGAGCAGCCCTATTTCCGCAAGTTGCTCAAAACGCAGGGTGGCGCACCCGGCGTGCTACGGGTGCTGCCCTACAGTTTTTCCGTGGATGAGGCACGCGACAAGGGCTTGGGCCAGCTGGCCACCCGCTTGCTTGGCGAGCAGGCGCGCCTGATGTTGCGGCCGCCAATAGCCTATGGCGACGACCCCCGGGACGCGCTGCGCGAATTCAGCCCGAACGATGGCGACACCACGCTGACGGCAGTGCTGTTCAGCCTGGCGGCCACGCCCGAAAAGGAAAACCACGGCGCTTTGCTCGACCATGTGGTGGCCCAATCGGCGCGCGGCGTTGCCGTACTGGTCGATACATCAGGCTACCTTGCGCGCGTGGGTGCGAAAGCCGGCGGCCAGGACAGAGTCGCCGAGCGCATTGCCCTGTGGCGCCAGTTCTGCGCCTTTCACGGGGCGCCTGCCACCTTTGTCAACCTGCTCCAGCCTGACAGCAGCGCGCTCGACAGCAGTAACGAGCTGGCATTATCGGCAGTCAAATGAACGACACGCCAGTCCAGATCCAGTTTGCACTGGTCTCGCACACCAACAACGGCAAGACCACGCTGGCCAGGACGCTGCTGGGCATGGACGTCGGCGAAGTGCGCGATGCCGCCCACGTCACCCTCTCGTCCGATGCGCACCAGCTCCTCAAGACCAGCGCCGGCGACGCCCTGCTGCTGTGGGACACACCCGGTTTTGGCGATTCGGTGCGCCTGCTCAAGCGGCTTCTCAATGCCGACAACCCGATCGGCTGGTTTTTGCGCGAAGTGCTGGACCGCTACCGCGACCGCCCTTTCTGGCTCAGCCAGCAGGCCTTGCGCACTGCCAGAGACGCTGCTGACGTAGTGCTGTACCTGGTCAACTCGGCCGAAAGCCCGGGCGACGCCGGCTACCTGGCGGCCGAGATGAAGATCCTGGGCTGGCTGGGCAAGCCGGTGGTGGTGCTGCTCAACCAGACCGGGCCGCCGCGGCCGCCGCCGCAGGAGCAGGCCGAACTGATGCAATGGAGCCACCATCTGCAAGCTTTTCCGGTGGTGCGCAAGGTGCTGGCGCTCGACGCCTTTGCCCGGTGCTGGGTGCATGAGCGGGTGTTTTACGAAGCGGTCGGCGAACTGGTCGCCGCGCCGAAAGCCGCCGGCTATGCGCGCCTGCGGGCCGCCTGGGACCAGGCCAACGACGCGCGTTTCCAGGCATCGATGCGGCTGCTGGCGCAGCAGCTGGCGGCGGCGGCACAGGACCGCCAGGCGGTCGAGCCGGACAACCGCTCGCTTCTCAATTCAGCGCTGCAGGCTGCCGGCCTGCGCCAGGCGGGCAAGCTGCAGCGCCAGGACCGGGCGATGGGCGTTTTGGTCGAGCGGCTCAACCAGGGCATTGGCCAGGCCACCCGGCAGTTGCTCAGCCTGCACCGGCTGGACCCGGGCGAGGCGTCCCGGATCAACCAGCGGGTGCGCGAGAATTTTGCGGTTCGCGCGCCGGTTGACAAGGTGCAGGCGGGCCTGCTCGGGGCGCTGCTGTCGGGGGCGGCGAGCGGACTGTCGGCCGACCTGATGGCTGGCGGCCTCACCCTGGGCGCCGGCGCGCTGCTGGGCGGCGTGGCCGGCGCGCTGGGTTTTGCAGGCGCTGCATGGGGTTTCAATGCCCGCACCGCCCGGAACCAGACCACCGTGCAGTTCACCGATGATTTTTTGCGGACCCTGCTGGTTGCCGGCGTGCTGCGCTACCTGACGGTGGCGCACTTCGGGCGTGGGCGGGGCAATTTTGCCCAGAGCGAAGCGCCTGCTTTCTGGCAAACCGAAGTCGAGCAAGCCGTGGCTGCCGACGGCGCCGCCGTCAGCCGGTTGTGGGACCGGTTGCGGCAGCCCGCTGGCCCGGACTGTCCAGATGTTCCGGCCACCCCTGCGCCGGGCACTGCAGACCCCGCGCTTGCGGCCGTGCAGGCGGTGCTGATGCGCGTCACCTCGTCGGTTCTGGCCCAGCTTTACCCGGCCGCCCGGCGCGCGCCCGGCGCCTGGGAGCCCGGGCGGCAGCCAGGGGGCGAGAGCCGCTCCAGGTTTTCCTGACGCCTGTCCGGCTCGTCCGGCTGTGCACAATGGGATGAGACAATTCACGCACCAGCCGCCAGCTTGCTATTTTTTTCATAGCTGACCTTGACCGGCCAGATTGCACATACGACCTGATTGGTTCCAAACTATCGGTGCACGACAGGCTGTGCGCCTGGCCGCCAGGCTTGCCAACCCACCTTCTTACCCGGTTTTGCCATGCACCCCAATGACCTCGCCGACGACAATGAAGACGACCAGCACACCCCGGCCGAGCGTGCTGCGGCCGCTGCCCGCAGCACCTGGGTCAGCGTGGCGGTCAACCTCATTTTGTCGGCCGCGCAGATCGGCATTGGCAGCGTGTCCAAGTCGCAGGCGCTGATTGCCGATGGCATCCATTCCCTGTCCGACCTGGTGTCTGATTTTGTCGTGCTGTTTGCCGGCCACCACAGCAAAAAGGACGCCGATATTGACCATCCCTATGGTCACCAGCGGTTTGAAACCGCCGCCTCCCTGGCGCTTGGGCTGATTTTGCTGGCGGTGGGCGGCGCCATGCTGTGGTCGGCGGTGGGCAAGCTGCAGTCGCCCGAATCCATCGCCCAGGTCCATGCCAGCGCCCTGTGGGTGGTGGGCGGCGCCCTGATCGCCAAGGAAACCTTGTTTCGCTACATGCTCAAGGTGGCCAAGCAGATGAAGTCAAGCATGCTGGTGGCCAACGCCTGGCATGCCCGATCAGACGCGGCGTCGTCGCTGGTGGTGGGCCTCGGCATCGTTGGCAACCTGGCTGGCTACCCGATCCTGGACCCGATTGCCGCCTTGATCGTCGGCTTCATGGTCGCCCGGATGGGCTGGGAATTCGGCTGGGAGGCCATGCACGACCTGATGGACCGCGCAGTCGATGAGGTGGAGGTCGAGGCGATTGCCCGCACGCTGCGCGAAACCCCGGGCGTGAGCGGCGTGCACGATGTACGCACCCGCAAGATGGGCGACATGATCGTGGTCGATGCGCACATCGAGGTCGATGCCGCCCTCACGGTGGAAGCCGGCCACAACATCACGGTCCAGGCCCGGCAGCGGGTGCTCAGGCGCCACCGGGTGCTCAGTTTGATGACCCATGTAGACCCCTGGCGGCGCGCCGAGCCGCCGCCCGAGCCCCCTGCCCAGGCGCGCGTGGGCTGATCGGCAGCCCGGCGTTGTGCGCTGTCGCCGCGCGCCTACAGCATCCATCCGCCCGGGCCGACGAAAGCTACTGCCCGGCCTGGCCACACTCCAGCCCAGCGGGCCGCCGATTCCCGGAGGCGAACGACGAACGGCAAACCATGCATCTCGACCGGTTTTACCAGCTTGCCAAAAAATCGGTCAATGCCTGGATCGACGACTATGCGCCCAGCATGGGCGCGGCCATTTCCTACTACACGGTGTTTTCGATCGCGCCGCTGATGATCATCGTGATCGCTGTCGCCGGCTTTGTCTGGGGGCGCGAAGCGGTGCAGGGGGAAATTGTCGGCCAGTTGTCGGGAATGATCGGCAAACAGGGCGCCGAGGGCGTACAGACGCTGATTGAAAGCGCCAGCCAGCCGACGCAGGGACTGGTGGCCACGGCCATCAGCATCCTTGTGCTGATTGTTGGCGCGACCACGGTGTTTGCGGTGCTTCAAAGCTCGCTCGACCGCATCTGGCAGTCGCCCCAGGCGCCCAAGGTGTCGGGCCTCTGGGCTATCGTGCGCAGCCGCCTGCTGTCGCTGGGGTTCATTCTCGGGCTTGGCTTTTTGCTGCTGGTGTCGCTGGTCACCGGCGCCGGCCTGGCGGCCCTGGGCACCTGGGCGGGCGGCTTGTTTCCCGGCTGGGAAGCGCTGCTTTTTCTGATCAACATCGTGCTGTCGGTGAGCATCGCCACGGTGCTGTTCGCCATGATCTTCAAGGTCATGCCGCAGGCCAAGGTCGGCTGGCGTGATGTCTGGACCGGCGCGGCGGTGACTGCCGTTCTGTTCGAAGCCGGCAAGTGGCTGATCAGCCTGTACATCGGCAAAACCAGCGTCACCTCGTCGTTTGCGGCGGCCGGCTCGCTGGTCGTTTTGCTGGTCTGGGTGTACTACTCGGCGCAAATATTTTTGCTCGGTGCGGAATTCACCTGGGTGTATGCAAACGACCATGGCTCGCGGGCCGGCAGCGCCTCCCAGGCCGCCACCGACAGCCCTGCCGGGCCGGCCGCCAAAGCCGCACTTCCGGCTGCACCTTACGCCCCGTCCGGCGCGGTGCCGGCGCTGCCCAGCCAGGCGCCAGACCCGCCGCGCCCGCTGCCAATGCTTCGGGCAGCGCCGGCCGGCAGCCGCCTGCAGCCGCCCATTCTGGACAGCCACGGACGCAGTCACCCGACGCTGCGGCAGCGCGCCATTGTCTACGCCGGCAGCGCCGCTGCCTTGCTGGCGCTGCGCCTGCTGCTCAAGCGGCGCGGCCGCCAGCCCTTTGGTTTTCCGCTGCGCTGAGGATGAAAATTTGCCAGGGCAGGCCGCGCCTTACAGGTCCCGCTCGGCAATGGCCGACACGGCCAGCCGCTCGCTTTCGTGCATGAAGTTTTTGGCAATTTCAAAGCCATGCTTTTTTGACACCGCCTGGCCAATCGGTTCGATCAGCGCCTTGAGTTCCAGGAGGGTTGTCGCCCGCTCAATGCGCAGCTGAAAAATAAACCCCCGGAGTCCCAGCAAGGCCTTGGTTTCTTCCACCAGGAAGCTGTACAGACTGTTGAAGCCCTTGAGCCGGGTCGAGGCATCTGCCGGCTTGGAGGCCATGGGCGGCCGGCGCGGCTCGGTTTTGGCATCTGCAGGCTCGGCGGCGCCCTTGAATTTTTTGTCGATGAATCCGCCACGAAACAAGATGTCCAGCGCATCGGCCGGCAGACTGACCTCTTTGGCCAGGCGGTTGACCTCTGCCGAATCGCGCTGTCCGTCCACGAGAATCAGCACGCTGACCAGTCGTGCGTCGATCTGCGGGCGGGCAGCCAGCAATTCGTCCATGCCTTTTTCAGTTTTTTTATACACCGCCATAGGCTTGACTTTTTCCAAACTGGCAACTGGAGAAACCTTGACCCGGTGTTTGCGCTGGCGCGCCGGCAGGCCAGGCGCTGCCCGGGTCATGGCGCAAGTGCCCAGCCCCAGCCCTAGACATAGCCCCGGCGCCAACCGGCGGCCTTCGCAAACAGCGCTGGGGTAGTTGCCTGAATTGCCTGCACGGCCTGCAGGTCATCCACCGCGCTTGTGCCTTTGCGGGTCGGGCTGGTGGTGAAGCCGCGCCCTGGCCCGCCGGTTGCTCGAACGCTGTCACAGCAGCAGGCCCAGTACCGCCACCGCCGGTACCTCTGTCGCTTTTTGCACTGCCGCCTTGCGGTTGTAGGTGAACTCCGCCTTGCCGCCCATTTCTGCAAACACGTTGGGCAGGTGGCCGCGCATGACATCGCTGCCCAGTCCTTCGACCATGTTGACCCGGTCGGCCAGCAGCAAGATCATCCAGTGGCGCAGATCGCTTTCGCTGTACTTGAAGGCCGCGCGCCGCAGCAGGTCGCTGACGCCGGCCGGCGGCTGGGGCGTGCCGAACAAAGGCGTCATCGGCGGCCGTTCGATCGACTGGAGAACCTCGACGGTTTGCGCCTGCTGCGCCGGTGGCTGGGAATGGTCGCCCGCCAGCCGGGCCGGCATTCGCTCCATCGGGTAGGCAGGCCGGTTGGCGTGCTCAAGGTCCGCGCCCCAGCCTCTGATGTGGGCCAGCGCTGCAGGCACTTGCCCGGGTAGCTCGACAGTGTCTGGGTCGGCGGTCATGGCAGGGTCCCCCTGGCGGTGGCCACGCCTGAGCCAGGCGGCACCAG
>JACMQR010000012.1 GCA_014376885.1 Polaromonas sp. | reverse complement strand
CAGCTCACCGATCAGGCTGCCCGGGCCCAGCAGTGCGATGATGATCGGCTCGGGGCGGCTGGCCACCTTGGTTTCAACCGTGACTTCGCCGTCGAGCAGCAGCATCATGAAGCCGGTGTCGCGGGTGTCGCCCTCCCGGATGAACACCGTGCCCTTGCTGATGATCTGCGGCTGCATGTGGCGCACGATCAGGCGCGCTTCGGGCAGCGTCAGGCCCATCAATGCCGTGGGCACGATCAGCAGCTCGGCCGCCCGGTCTGCTGCTTGCGAGCCATCGCTCGCGTCCTGCAGGGGGCTTTCCGGGGTGACCCCTTTTTTTTGGAAGAACGATCTGAACATGGGGGAAACCTGGTGGAATTTGGCCGCGGGCGGCGTGCCGGCGGGCATTGGTGCTTAAAATCGAGGGTAACCCAAGGAGCGTTGCAGCGAAACATTGTTTTGCGAGGCTTGGGTAAACAGGGCCACAGCGGCTCCTTTTTGCAACGACGCTCACCTTTTTTTCAAGGTGGGTTATGTCTGCAATCGAATCTTCCCGGCGCGTCCCGCCGATGAAGCTGTCCGGCCTGGAGCCGGTCACGCTGGACGGCGGCACGCTGTTCGTCAACATTGGCGAGCGCACCAATGTCACCGGCTCCAAAGCCTTTGCCCGCATGATCCTGAACGGCGACTATGAGCAGGCCCTGGCCGTGGCGCGCCAGCAGGTCGAAAACGGCGCCCAGATCATCGACATCAACATGGACGAGGCGATGCTCGACAGTGAAGCGGCCATGGTGCGCTTTTTGAACCTGATCGCCGGCGAGCCCGACATCGCGCGGGTGCCGATCATGATTGACAGCTCCAAGTGGAGCGTCATTGAAGCCGGCCTGCGCTGCATCCAGGGCAAGGGCATTGTCAATTCCATCTCGATGAAAGAAGGCTTGGCGCCGTTCAAGCACCAGGCCAAGCTGCTCAAGCGCTATGGCGCGGCGGCGGTTGTGATGGCCTTCGACGAAAAAGGCCAGGCCGACACCTATGCGCGAAAAATCAACATCTGCGAGCGCGCCTACCGGGTGCTGGTCGATGAAGTCGGCTTTCCGGCCGAGGACATCATCTTCGATCCGAACATTTTTGCGATTGCCACCGGCATCGACGAGCATGACAACTATGCGGTCGACTTTATCGATGCCACGCGCTGGATCAAGGCGAACCTGCCGGGCGCCCGGGTGTCGGGCGGCGTGTCCAACGTGTCCTTCAGCTTTCGCGGCAACGACCCGGTTCGGGAAGCCATTCACACTGTCTTTTTGTACCACGCGGTCCAGGCCGGCATGGACATGGGCATCGTCAACGCCGGCATGGTCGGCGTCTATGACGAGCTCGAGCCGGTGCTGCGCGAGCGCGTCGAGGACGTGGTGCTCAACCGCCGGCCGGCCTACCAGCCCGGCGAGGCGCTGCTCACCGCCGGCGAGCGGCTGATCGAGGTGGCCGAAACCGCCAAAAGTGGCGCCAAGGACGACAGCAAGCGCAACGAGTGGCGCGCGCTGCCGGTGCGCGCCCGGCTGTCGCATGCCTTGGTGCATGGCATGAACGAATTCATCGTGCCGGACACCGAAGAGGTCTGGCAAATCATCAGTGCCGAGGGCGGCCGGCCGCTGCATGTCATCGAAGGCCCGCTGATGGACGGCATGAACGTCGTTGGCGACCTGTTCGGCCAGGGCAAGATGTTCTTGCCGCAGGTTGTCAAAAGCGCCCGCGTCATGAAGCAGGCCGTGGCCCACCTGCTGCCCTACATCGAGGCTGAAAAGCTCTTGACGCAAGCGGCCGGCGGCGATGTCAAGACCAAGGGCAAGATCATCATTGCCACCGTCAAGGGCGATGTGCACGACATCGGCAAGAACATTGTCACGGTGGTGCTGCAGTGCAACAACTTCGAAGTGGTGAACATGGGCGTGATGGTGCCGTGCCACGAGATTTTGGCGCTGGCCAAGGCCGAAGGCGCCGACATCGTCGGCCTGTCGGGCCTGATCACGCCGAGCCTGGAGGAAATGCAGTATGTGGCGGCCGAAATGCAAAAGGACGAGCACTTTCGCAGCCGCAAGATCCCGCTGCTGATTGGCGGGGCCACCTGCAGCCGCGTGCACACGGCGGTCAAGATTGCGCCGCATTACGAAGGCCCGGTGGTCTATGTGCCCGATGCGTCGCGCAGCGTGAGCGTGGCGCAAAGCCTGCTGTCGGAGCAGGCGGCCAAGTACATCGCCGAGCTGAATGTCGACTATGACAAGGTCCGGCTGCAGCATGCCAACAAAAAGCAGACGCCGATCTGGCCGTTGGCAAAGGCGCAGGCCAACGCAACGCCGCTCGACTGGGCCAGCTACACGCCGCCCCGCCCGAAGTTCATCGGCCGACGGGTGTTCAGGAATTTCGACCTGGCCGAGCTGGCGCCGTTCATCGACTGGACCCCGTTTTTCCAGACCTGGGACCTGGCCGGCCCGTTCCCGGCCATCCTGACCGACGAGGTGGTCGGCGTCGAGGCCACGCGGGTGTATGCCGATGCGCAAAAAATGCTCAAGCGCCTGATCGAGGGTCGTTGGCTGACAGCCAATGCGGTGATGGGGCTGTACCCGGCCAACCGCGTCGGCGACGACATTGAAATCTACACCGACGAGTCGCGCAGCGAAGTCGCCATGACCTGGTACGGCCTGCGCCAGCAGCTGGAAAAAACCGCGGTGGATGGCGTGATGCGGCCCAGCCGCTGCCTGGCGGACTTTGTGGCGCCGCGCGACCTGACTCCTGATTTGATAGCTGCCCGTGCAGGCAATACCTGCACGAAAGGCATAAAAGACTCAAAAATCGCCGACTACATCGGAATTTTTGCGGTCACCGCCGGTCTGGGCGCCGACAAGAAGGAAGCGGCGTTCCAGGCAGACCATGACGACTACTCGTCGATCATGTTCAAGTCGCTGGCCGACCGCCTGGCCGAGGCGTTTGCCGAAGCGATGCACCAGCGCGTGCGCATGGATTTGTGGGGTTACGCGCCTGGCGAAGCGCTCGGCACGGACGCCTTGATTGCCGAGAAATACCAGGGCATTCGCCCGGCGCCGGGCTACCCGGCCTGCCCGGACCACAGTGCGAAGCACGAGATGTTCGCCTTGCTCAAGGCCGGCGACATCGGCATGGCGCTGACCGAAAGCCTGGCCATGACGCCGGCCGCCAGCGTCAGCGGCTTTTACCTCAGCCATCCGCAGGCCGACTACTTCAGCGTGGGAAAAATCGGTGACGACCAGCTGCACGACCTGGCCCGGCGGCGCGGCGCCCGGGCCGAAGACCTGGCCCGGCTGCTGGCGCCCATCTTGTAGCCGGCTCAGGCCGCTGCCGGGAAAAAAGCCGGCTGGTGGCAGATCACCGCCACACCTTCGGGCGCCGATTCAAGGCAGCTCGAGTCCAGCGCCAGCGCGGCTGCGCAGTCCACCGGGGAGGGCAGCACCAGGGCCCGGCCGCAGGCCAGCCAGGCGCCGCCTGCCAGCTGCGAAAGCTCAAACCAGCCGGCGCGCTGCTCCGGGCAGCCAAGGGCCGGGTTGGCCAGCGACAGCCCGCAGCCCCTGGCTTTCCAGTAAGCCTCCAGCACTGTCCAGTAAAAAAAGAAGCGCTGCGCCGAATCGCCCGCCAGGGCGGCCTGGCTGCATGGCCCGCCCGGCATTGCCATGAACCGGCTCAGCAGGCGCATGTCGGCTTTGCCGGCATCCACCACTTCCACATCGATGCCGACCGGGCCGATGCCGCTGACCGCGCAGGCCACCAGGCCGCGGCTGCGGGAATGGCTGAAGTGAATTTTCGGCGTTTCCGGCGCATTCAGCAGCACTGGCGGGCGGCCCGCCGGACTTGAAAAAACAAGCTCGGCAGGCAGCATGCCCAGCATCCCCGACACCGCCAGGCGGCGCAGGGCATGCGCCAAAACATAAGCCCGGCGGTCCGCTGGATGGCCAAAGCGCTGGGCGCAATGCAGCTCGGCAGCGTCGAGCCAGGACGCCAGTTCAGGCCATTGCCCGTCCTGGATGTTCTGGGGCTGCGCCATCCAGACATGCACTGCCTGGGCCTGATGGGGGTTCAAAGTCATGGGCCTTCGGTGTTCTGCCGGATTCTAGCCAGGCCCGACTCACTGGCTGCTCTTCAAGACCCGCCGGTACTGCACCGCTTCTGCCACATGCGTGAGCTGCACGGCGCTGGCGCCGGCCAGGTCGGCGATGGTGCGCGCCACCTTCAGGCAGCGATGGATGCCCCGGCCCGACCAGCCCAGGCGTGTTGCCGCCACATTCAGGAACTTGGCCGCTGCCGGGTCCAGCCGGCATTGTGCGTCGATCGCCTGGCCTTCGAGCGCCTGGTTGGCGCTGCCCTGGCGGTCCATGGCGCGCTCCCTGGCCTGGGCCACGCGGCTGCGCACCGCCTCGCTGGATTCGCCAGGCGGGGTGTTGACCAACTCGTCGGCGGCCAGCGCGCCGACTTCGACATGCAGGTCGATCCGGTCGAGCAGCGGCCCGCTGAGCTTGCCCTGGTAGCGCGCCACCTGCTCGGGCGAGCAGCGGCAGGCGCGCAACCGCGAGCCCAGGTAGCCGCAGGGGCAGGGGTTCATGGCCGCAACCAGCTGAAAGCGCGCCGGAAACTCGGCCCGGTTGGCCGCGCGGGAAATCGTGATGGTGCCGGACTCCAGCGGCTCGCGCAGGGCTTCGAGCGCCGCGCGGGGAAACTCGGGCAACTCGTCCAAAAACAGCACGCCCCTGTGCGCCAGGGAAATCTCGCCCGGGCGCGGCGGTGAGCCGCCCCCCACCAGGGCCACCGCGCTGGCCGTGTGGTGCGGCGCGCAGGTCGGACGCACCGCCCACTGGTCCAGGCCAAAGCGCCCGCCCAGCGAGGCGATGGCGGCCGATTCCAGGGCCTCGGCGGTCGTCATGGCAGGCAGCAGGCCGGCAAAGCGCTGCGCCAGCATTGACTTGCCCGAGCCCGGGCTGCCGACCATCAGCACGCTGTGGCCGCCGGCGGCGGCAATCTCCAGCGCCCGGCGGGCCGCTGCCTGGCCTTTGACATCGGCCAGATCGGCATAGGCCGGCGGCTGCACCGGCACGGTGGACGCGATGCACACCCAGCCGTCGCCAGCTGGCGGCGCGCTGTCGCCGGGCAAAAACTGCCGGACGACATCGAGCAGATGGCGGGCACGGTAGATCTCGGCGTCCGGCACCAGCGCGGCTTCCTGCGCGCTGCCCTCGGGCAGCACCAGCCGGGGCCGGCGTTGCAGCGCTGGCCCCGGCGGCTGGGCGGGCCGGGCGACCGCCAGGCTCATGGCCAGGGCGCCGCGCACCGGCCGCAGGTCGCCGCCGAGCGACAGCTCGCCGGCAAACTCGTAACCGGCCAGTTTGCGGCCATCGATCTGGCCGCTGGCCGCCAGGATGCCCAGCGCAATCGGCAGGTCGAACCGGCCCGAATCCTTGGGCAGGTCGGCCGGCGCCAGGTTCACCGTGATGCGCTTGTTACCCGGAAACTCCAGACCGGCGTTTTGAATCGCCGAGCGCACCCGCTCGCGCGCTTCCTTGACCTCGGTGTCGGCCAACCCGACCAGGGTAAAGCTGGGCAGGCCGTTGGCCAGATGCACCTCGACGCAGACCGGCCGGGCTTGCAGTCCCAGCAGCGCGCGGCTATGCACTAAAGACAGGCTCATTCGGTGACTTTCTTGGACGTGCATCAAAGTCGTGCATGGGCGATGCATTATGTTGGTGCGTAACAGCTTGTAAGCCTCTAGCGTAACCCGATCGACCCTTCGTTTGATTCAGGGCTCTCAGGAAGCAGAAAAATAACTGGCACGGTCCCTGCTAACAGGGTGCGGCCAACCAAGAGCACGCCGCATCGTCCATCATCTTTGGAGAAACACTGAAATGAAACTCGTCACCGCCATCATTAAACCGTTCAAGCTGGACGAGGTGCGCGAAGCGCTCTCGGGCATGGGCGTGCAAGGCATCACCGTGACCGAAGTCAAAGGCTTTGGCCGCCAGAAAGGCCACACCGAGCTGTACCGGGGCGCCGAATATGTCGTCGATTTCCTGCCCAAGGTCAAGATCGAGGCGGCCGTGTCCGACGACCTGGTGGAGCGCGTGATCGAAGCCATCGAAACCGCGGCGCGCACCGGCAAGATCGGTGACGGCAAGGTTTTTGTGTACGACCTGGAGCAGGTCGTACGCATCCGGACCGGCGAGACCGGCAAGGAAGCGCTCTGAAATCCCACCCTAGACAAAAGAGAACATCGCCATGAAAAAAATAATTGCCTCCCTGCTGCTCGGACTGAGCCTGCTGGGCGCCAGCCTGGGCGCCCAGGCGCAAACCCCGGCCGCCGCGCCTGCAGCTGCATCGGCGGCCGCCGAGGCCAAGCCCGAAGCCGCAGCGCCGGCGGCTGCCGTCGTTGGCGCGCCGGCGGCTGCCGCCGCCGCGTCCGCGCCGGTTGCCAACAAGGGCGACACCGCCTGGATGATGGTGTCCACCATCCTGGTGATCCTGATGGTCGTGCCGGGCCTGGCGCTGTTCTACGGCGGCCTGGTGCGCAGCAAGAACATGCTGTCGGTGCTGATGCAGATCATGGTGACCTTTTCCATGATCGTCGTGCTGTGGCTCATCTACGGCTACAGCCTGGCCTTCACCGAGGGCGGCGCCTTCATTGGCGGCTTTGACCGCTTGTTCATGAAAGGCATCTGGGACAACGCCGCCGGCACCTTCGCCAATGCGGCCACCTTCAGCAAGGGCGTGGTGATTCCGGAAATCGTGTTTGCCGCCTTCCAGGCGACCTTTGCCGGCATCACCTGCTGCCTGATCGTCGGCGCCTTTGCCGAGCGCATCAAGTTTTCCGCCGTGCTGCTGTTCATGGCCCTGTGGTTCACCTTCAGCTATGCGCCTATGGCCCACATGGTGTGGTTCTGGATGGGCCCGGACGTCTACACCGGCAAGGAAGTGGTGGACGCGATGAACGCCAAAGCCGGCTACATCTGGCAATCGGGCGCGCTGGACTTTGCCGGCGGCACCGTGGTGCACATCAATGCGGCCGTCGCTGGCCTGGTCGGCGCTTACATGGCTGGCAAGCGCATCGGCTACGGCAAGGAAGCCATGGCGCCGCACAGCCTGACGCTGACCATGGTCGGCGCTGCGCTGCTGTGGGTCGGCTGGTTCGGCTTTAACGCCGGCTCGGCGCTGGAAGCCAACGGCTTCGCCGCCCTGGCCTTCATCAACACCCTGGGCGCGGCGGCTGCAGCCGTGCTGGCCTGGTGCCTGGGTGAAGCCCTGATGCGCGGCAAGGCCTCGATGCTGGGCGCTGCCTCCGGCTGTGTGGCCGGCCTGGTGGCCATCACCCCGGCCGCCGGCAATGTCGGCATTGGCGGCGGCCTGGTGATCGGTTTTGTTGCCGGCCTGGCCTGCCTCTGGGGCGTGCATGGCCTGAAAAAACTGCTCGGCGCCGACGACTCGCTGGACGTCTTTGGTGTGCACGGCGTCGGCGGTATTGTGGGTGCTTTGCTGACTGGCGTGTTCAACTCGCCAGCCCTGGGCGGTCCGGGCTATGTGGCCGACTGGGTGACGGCCAGCATGGTCACCACGGCTGACTACTCCATCGTGTCGCAGGTCTGGATTCAGGCCAAGGCGGTGTTGATCACGATTGTCTGGTCCGGCGTGGTGTCTATCGTGGCCTACAAGGTGGTAGACCTGACGCTTGGCCTGCGCGTCAACGAAGAAGACGAGCGTGAAGGCCTGGACATCACCGCCCACGGCGAAACCGCCTATAACCGGTAACCAGCGACGGGTGACCGGGGCAAGGCCTGCCCAGCCCCGGGGAGGCAGGCCTTGATTTGAGGCACTTCAGTTCGTCCAAAAACCATTCAGCCCGCTGGCGCCAAGCCAGCGGGCTGTTTTTGCGAGGCGCTGCCGTGTCGTCCGGCTTACTTGCCAGGCCGAAGCACTATTTTCGTCCAGCCAGCGCTGCGCGCGTCAAAGCTTTTATAGGCCTCGGGGGCTTGCTCCAGGCGCATTTCATGCGAAACGATCTGGGATGGCTTGGCTTTCCCGGCCTGGATCAGGTTGCACAGCTTGCGGTTGTAGGCCTTCACATTGGCCTGTCCCGTGGCAATGCGCTGCCCCTTGAACCAGAATTTCCCCATGTCGAACGCAATCTGGCCATGCTTGGCCAAGGCGTCTTTGGCGCTCGGGTCTTCAGGCAGAAAAACACCCACCACACCGATGCCGCCGGTGGCTTTGACCGTCTTGACCAGGTTGTTCATGGTCAGGTTGGGCACTTCCTTGCCATGCATGTTGCAGCACTGGTAGCCAACGCATTCGCAGCCGCAGTCTGCGCCTTGCCCGTTTGTCAACTCCAGCACCCGCTCGGCGCCGTGGCCCTCTGTGTCGTCAATGGCTGTCGCGCCCAGCTGCTCGGCAAGCGCCAGGCGGTCTTTGTGGGTGTCGACCACCATCACCTGGCTGGCGCCCCGGAGCTGGGCCGACAGGGCGGCCATCAGGCCGACCGGCCCGGCGCCGTAGATCACCACCGTGTCGCCTGGCTTGACGCCGGCCAGTTCGGTGGCGTGGTAGCCGGTCGGGAAAATATCGGACAGCATCACATAGTCGTTTTCCTTTTCCTGCGCGTCGGGCGGCAGGACCAGGCAATTGAAATCGGCATACGGAACGCGCAGCAACTCTGCCTGGCCGCCGCTGTACGGGCCCATGCCGGCAAAGCCATAGGCACCGCCGGCACTGCCCGGATTGACCGTCAGGCAATAGCCCGTCAGGCCGCGCTCGCAGTTGGCGCAAAAGCCGCAGCCGATGTTGAACGGCAGGCAGACCATGTCGCCCACCTTGATGCGGTCCACCGCCTTGCCCGCTTCAATGACCTCGCCCATGTTCTCATGGCCCAAAATGCGTCCGGCCTCCATGTTGGTGCGGCCTTCGTACATGTGCAGGTCTGAGCCGCAGATGTTGGTGGCCGTGATTTTGACCAGAACGTCGGTGGGCCGCTCGATTTTCGCGTCCGGCACGTCCTTGACCTGAACGTCGAAAGGGCCGTTGTAAACCACCGCTTTCATGATGTTTCTCCGGCAGTTTCGCGGTGAAAAGCCATGCGTTTGCAGGAGCGCCCACACGGCGGTTTGCTTGCAGACCGCAGCGCGGGCTGTAGTGCCGAGGTGTCAGGGGGAGAAGCGCTAAGTTGGAGCATATAAGTCCTTTTAAATCAGGGGTTGAGCCGCCGGCGGTTTGCCTGCAGCCGGAAATTCATCTGGAAAACCTGATTTTTTCGGATCGTTCCATTTGATTTTGTGGGACACGCTGAAGTGATCGCGTAGGACAGCACAGTAGGCGGGTCCAGGGCGCCGGCGCTTTTTGCCCGGCGGCCGACGGCTTTGGGTTGTCTGGCCGGGAGAGCGAAAATGGCTGTCTTTTCAAAGGAACTGTCCAATGACCTGGCACATCGCGGTTGCCCAGCCCAGCGAGCTCGGTGAATCCCCGTTCTGGCATCCGGCCGAGCAACGCCTGTACTGGGTGGATATTTCTGCCCGCCAGATCTGCCGGACGGGCTCGCCACCTGACGCCGTCGAACGCTGGACCATGCCATCCGAGCCGGGTTGCATCGCGCCGGTCTGCAGCGCCGGCCTGGTGATTGCCCTGCGGGACGGCGTCTACCGCGCCCGGCAGTGGGGCGGCAGTCTTGAGCGGCTGGCGCCGGCCTTGCACGACCCGGCCACCAGCCGCTTCAACGACGGCAAGGCCGATCCGCTGGGGCGCTTTTGGGCTGGCACGATTTACGAGCCGCGCGACGCCGCCCTGGCGCAGCTTTTTTGCCTCGATGGCCGGGCTGGCCACGCCTCTGGGCTTGAGGTCAAGGCCGCCAACGCCACCACCGCCAACGGCCTGGCCTGGTCGCCCGATGCGGCCACCTTGTACTGGGCCGACACGCCGCGCCACACCATCCGCGCCTGGGACTGGGACGCCGCCCGCAACAGCCTGCGCGGCGAGCGGATTTTTCGGCAATTTCCCGCCAAGCCCGCCGGCTGGCAAGCCGGCATGTCCGGCTACGGCGGCCGGCCGGACGGCGCGGCGGTCGATGCCACCGGCAACTACTACGTCGCCATGTATGAAGGCGCCCGGCTGCTCAAGCTGTCGCCGGCCGGCGAAATAGTGGCCGACTATGCCGTGCCGGCCCAATGCCCGACCATGCCGTGCTTTGGCGGCGCTGACCTGAAGACACTTTTTCTGACAACAGCGCGTCAGGGCCGCGCCGCCGCCGAGTTACTGCGCTGGCCGGCATCGGGCTGCGTGCTGTCGATGCGCGTCGAGGCGCCGGGCTTGCCGGTGAATTTTTGCCGGTTGTGAGCCGGCGCGCTGAAATTCAAGAGAAACAAGGCCTGGGTGCTTGTAGAGCCACCTTTTATGGCTATTTTTTTGATAGCAAGCAAAGGTTTCCGCCAGGCTGAGGCCAACGGTTTGCCCAGCCGCATCCGCCAGGCGGGCGGCGAAAAAACCGAACGCGCCGCATGCAAAAAAATCAAAGTCCCTGCGGTGGCGCGCGCGTACCATCTGGGAATGAACGCTGCCACCGACACCGACACCGACACCGACACCGACACCGACATTAAGAGCCAAATGGCCGAACGCGTGCGGCAAGCAGCACAGGCGGGCGTCGCCCTGCGCATTCGCGGCGGCGGCAGCAAGGATTTTTACGGCCAGGCGCTGGCCGGCGAGGTGCTCGACATGCGCACTTATGCCGGCGTCATCAGCTACGAGCCGAGCGAGCTGGTTGTCACCGTGCGCGGCGGCACACCGCTGGCCGAGCTGGAGGCGCTGCTGGCCGGGCAGGGCCAGTGCCTGCCGTTCGAGCCGCCGCACTTCGGCCCGCAGGCCACGGTCGGCGGCATGGTTGCCAGCGGGCTGAGCGGCCCAGCGCGCGCCAGCAGTGGCGCGGTGCGCGACTTTGTGCTGGGCGTGGTGCTGCTCAATGGCAAGGGTGAATGCCTGACGTTTGGCGGCCAGGTCATGAAAAACGTTGCCGGCTATGATGTCTCGCGACTGATGGCCGGCGCCCTGGGAACGCTGGGCGTGCTGCTGGAGGTGTCGCTCAAGGTGCTGCCGGTGGCGCCCGCCGAAGCCACGCTGAGGTGCAGCGGCCTGGGCCAGCAAACAGCGCTGGACCTGCTCAACCGTTGGGGCGCGCAGCCCCTGCCGCTGAACGCCAGCTGCTGGGTGCGCGAGGAAGCCGTCCGCCCGGCCCAGGATTTGCTGTTTGTCCGCCTGCGCGGCGCGGTGGCCGCCGTCGGCGCTGCCGCCCCGCGCATGGTGGCCGATGTGCAGGCAGCCGGCGGCCAGGTCGAGCCCATGGACAGCGCCCAGGCCAGCGCCGACTGGGTCGCCTGCCGCGAGCAATCGCTGCCGTTTTTCAGCAAGCCGCCGTCGGTGGATGATTGCCTGTGGCGCCTGTGCGTGCCGCAAACCACGCCGGCCATGAGCCTGCCCTATGCCCCGTTCATCGAGTGGCAGGGCGGCCTGCGCTGGCTGTGGGCACCGGCGTCGGCCGCCGGGCAGCTGCGCCAGCTCGCGCAGCAAGCCGGCGGCCATGCAACGCTGTTCAGGCGCCCAACACACACGCCGGCCGAGCTGCCCGCCGACCAGTCCGTTTTTACCCCGCTGCCCTCGGTGCAGTCGCGCATTCAGCGCGCGCTTAAAAAACAGTTTGACCCGGTCGGCGTTTTCAATCCGCGCCGCCTGTCACTCGACTGGTAAGGCCCAGCCGTGCGTCGCCTGCGCCACTTGAGCGGCCAGCACCGCACGGCCGCCACCAACCGCCTTCTGGGCGCGCTGCTGGCGTTCAATGCCGGCGCGGTCAATGCCGGCGGCTTTCTGGTGGTGGCGATGTACACCTCGCACATGACCGGCTTCGCCTCGCTGCTGGCCGACAACCTGGTGCTGGGCAACATGCGCCTGGTGCTCGGGGCCATCGGCGTTCTGCTGGCCTTTACCGCCGGCGCTGCGGCCACCGCCATCTTGGTGAACTGGGCGCGCCAGCACGGCCTGCGCAGCGAATATGCGCTGCCCCTGCTGCTTGAAGCGCTGCTGCTGCTGGTGTTCGGCCTGATGGGCGCCACGCTGGGCCGCCAGACGCCGTTTGCCGTGCCGCTCACCGTGCTGGTGCTGGCCTTCACCATGGGGCTGCAAAACGCGCTGGTCAGCAAAATTTCGGCGTCCCAGATCCGCACCACCCACATGACCGGCATCGTCACCGACATCGGCATCGAGCTGGGCAAGCTTTTTTACTGGAACCGCACCGCCAGCCCGCCCGAATCCCGGGTGCGCGCCAACCGCATCAAGCTGCGCCTCTTGGGCACCTTGCTGGGCGCATTTGTCGCCGGCGGCGTGGTGGGCGCGGCCGGCTTCAAGTACATCGGCTTTGTCTGGGTGGTTCCGCTGGCGCTGCTGCTGCTTGGCCTGTGCATGCCGCCCCTGTATGCCGACCTGCTGCGCATCTTGCGGCGCCAAACCCTTCACCACGGCACCTGAAACACCCTATGCAAACCCAACTCGCCCCCGAATTCCAGAACACCCCCGACGGCCTGCAGGCCGAGGCCATCCTGCGCAAATGCGTGCATTGCGGCTTTTGCACCGCCACCTGCCCGACCTACCAGCTGCTGGGCGACGAGCTCGATGGCCCGCGCGGCCGCATCTACCTGATCAAGCAGGTGCTTGAAGGCGAAATGCCGACGCGCAAGACCCAGCTGCACCTGGACCGCTGCCTGAGCTGCCGCAACTGCGAGTCCACCTGCCCCAGCGGCGTGCAGTATGGCCACCTGATCGACATCGGTCGCAAGCTGGTCGACGAGCGCGTGCCGCGCCCGGCCGGCGAACGCGCGGTGCGCTGGGCGCTGAAAGAAGGCCTGCCGTCGCCGCTGTTCGGCCCGGCCATGAAAATTGGCCAGGCGGTGCGCGGCCTGCTGCCCGGCCCGCTCAAGAACAAGGTGCCCGCCCGGCAAGAAGCCGGCCAGTGGCCGGCGCGCAGCCATGCCCGCAAAATGCTCATGCTGGCCGGTTGCGTGCAGCCCGCCATGATGCCCAACATCAATTCGGCCACCGCCCGGGTACTGGATGCGGTCGGTATCGAGCCCGTGCTGGCGGCCAAGGCCGGCTGCTGCGGCGCGGTGAAGTTCCACCTCAACGACCAAGACGGCGGCAAAGCCGAAATGCGCCGCAACATCGACGCCTGGTGGCCGTTTGTCGAAGCCGGGGTGGAGGCGCTGGTGATGAACGCCTCGGGCTGCGGCGTCACCGTCAAGGAATACGGCTACCTTCTGAAGGGCGAGCCGGCCTATGCCGAAAAAGCCGCCCGTATCAGTGCGTTGACGCGCGACCTGAGCGAATTGCTGCCGGTGATCACCGAAGCCCTGCGCGCCAGCCGCCCCGACCTGATGGAAAAAATCGCCGCCAGCGCGCCCAAACTGGCGTTTCACCCGCCCTGCACCCTGCAGCACGGCCAGCAATTGCGCGGCGGCGTCGAGCAGCACCTGGGCAGCCTGGGCTTTGACATCAAGGTTTCCCTGAACGAGGCGCACCTGTGCTGCGGCTCGGCCGGCACCTATTCGGTGCTCCAGCCCGAAATCGCCTACCAGCTGCGCGACCGCAAGCTGGCCAACCTGGGGCAGATGGCGCCCGAGGTGATCGTGTCGGCCAACATCGGCTGCATCACCCATCTGCAAAGCGGCACCGCCACGCCGGTGCGCCACTGGGTTGAGCTGTTGGACGAGGCGCTACTGAATACATAGCAATGTAGAGCCGTGTGTATTGCGGGTATGGTATTTTTCATGCCTGAAGCTGATTTTGCAACCAATGGCGAGGGGACATGGCCTGGAAATTCGGGCAATGCGGCGCTGTTCACCGCGCTTCAGGCGGCCAGACCGCCGTAGGATTGCCGGCGGTTGCCAACGGGCTGGCTGCCCCCGGTGGATGGCATGGCAAAGGCCTCGCGGACCCACATCGACGCGGTCTCGTCCTGCGAAAGCGCGGCGCCCAGCTGGCTCTGGGCTTCGCCCAGGTGGCGGGTCAGGCGCTGGCGGGCTGCCGTCAGGCCCAGCAAGGCAACCAGGGTGGATTTCCCAGTGTCCTGGTGGCTGTCCTTGCCGCAGTCCGCTGGCGAGCGGGCAAGGTCTGCACTGTCGCCGTGCAGCTGAAAGGGCTGAAAGGCCTGAAAGGCCTGGCCAAGCTCCAGGGTCGCCCTGCGCAATGCGCTGCAAACCGCCTGGTCCGCGCCGGCCGTCAGCGCGGCCATCTCGAACCCGGCGGAAAACAGCGAACCGGTTTTTTGCTGGTTGGTGCTGGCGATATGTTCAATGCGCCGCGCCTTCGCGCCGGTAACGGTACTGGCCGCGCACCAGGCCCTGCAGGCCGATGGCCCGGCACAGCACCCTGACCAGCCGGGTTCGCAGTTCGCCGGCCAGCCCGGACGCGCTGGACGCCATGGCGCATGGCCTGGCTGACCAGCGCCACCGCGCCCAGCACCGCCACATCCTGGCCGAACCTAGCATGCACCGCCAGCCGGCCGCGGCGCAGGCGGTCAATCCGGACGGCAAAGTTCACCGGAGGGGACGCCATTCAAGAGGACCGCGCGGCAAAAGGGTGCATGGTGGATGGGGCTTGCGCCGCCGGAGCTCAGGTGCACTCACAGGGCGCTGGCGGCTAAATGACCAGCCCGAAGCGCAAATTGCGGTAACGTCCTACAGTTGGCGCTGCGCTGCTGCGCCAGCTTTGTTTTCCTGTCCACCCTTGATGCCCATGGCTCACTTCACGATCATTGCCCCACCTTTCACCAGCCATGTCCGGGCGCTCGTTGCCCTGGCCGGCGACTTGCTGGACAAGGGCCACCGCATCAGCTGGGTGCACCAGGCCGAGGTGCAGCCGCTGCCGGGCGACAGGCGCATCGAGTTCCGGGCGGTGGGCGCGCTGTCCCACCCGGCCGGTTCGCTGGCGCGCACCGTGGCCCGCGCAGCGCGTCCCGGCGGCCCGCTGGGGCTTCACCGGGTGATTGCCGACGTGGCCGCCAGCTCCGACATGCTGTGCTGCGAAGCCCCGGCGCTGCTGCGCGCCCTGGGCACCGATGCGGTGATCGCCGACCAGACGGAAGCGGCCGGCGGGCTGGTTGCCAGCGGCCTGGGCCTGCCCTTCATGTCGGTGGCCTGCGCGCTCCCGGTCAACCGCGAACCCCGGCTGCCGCTGCCGGTCATGCCGTGGACCTGTGCGGTGGATGCGCGCGGCGAACAGCTCAATGAAGGCAGCGCCCGCGTCCATGACTGGCTGATGCGGCCCCATGCGCGGGTGACTGCTCGCCATGCCCGGGCCTTTGGCATCGGCGCCCGCAGCACGCTGGCCGACTGCCTGTCGCCGCGGGCGCAGATCAGCCAGGCCACCGCCTCCTTCGACTTTCCGCGAATCCGCAGGCCAGCGCATTTTCACGCGGTCGGCCCGCTGCGCCCGCCGCTGCAGCACGAGCCGGCGCCGGACCTGCCGGTCAATGACGCCCGGCCGTTTGTCTTTGCCTCGCTGGGTACGCTGCAGAGCGGGCGCTTTGGCTTGTTCAAGCGCATTGCCCGCGCCTGCCGGGCGCTTGATGTGCTGCTGCTGGCCCATTGCGACCGCCTGAGTGCTGCCCAAGCCAAGGCCCTGCGGCATACCGGGGCCACCTGGGTGACCGGTTTTGCGCCGCAGCGCGCTGCCCCGGCCCGGGCCGACGTCGTCATCAGCCATGCCGGGCTGCGGCTGCAGCCGGCGCTGGCCAGCGCGGCACGCCTTGAAAAAAGCCTGCACCGCCTGCTTGGCGAGCCGGCATTCGCCGAGCGCGCCCGGCTGCTGGGCGCCGATGCAGCGGCATCCGGCGGCGTGCCCAGGGCGGTCGGGCTCATTGAAGCCGCCCTTGTCAATGCTGCCCGGTGTGCACCGCCCTTCGTCCCTGCAAAGGAGCCAGCGTATGGCTCCTCTACCGCTGCGGCTGCTCAAGCGGCTCGACGGCAGCATGCCTGACAGCGCCCGGCCGCCAGCGGGCGCGCCTGATGCGGACCTGATTCTGGTCGGCGGCGGGCTGGCGAACGGCCTGATTGCCTGGCGGCTGCGCCAGCAGCGGCCGGACCTGCGGGTGCTGCTGCTGGAAAGCGCCAGCGCCCTGGGCGGCAACCACACCTGGTCGTTTCACGATGCCGACCTGACGCCGGCCCAGCAGGCCTGGCTCGCGCCGCTGGTGGCGCACCGCTGGGACGGCTACAGCGTGGCGTTTCCGGCCTTGCGCCGCGAGCTGGCCGGCGGCTATGCGGCCATCACCTCCAGCCGTTTCGACGCCGTGCTGCGGGCCGCGCTGGCCGGCCAGGTGCGCCTGGCCACGCCGGTGGCTGCCGTCAGCGGGCGCTCGGTGACGCTGACCGACGGGCGCCTGCTGCGGGCCGCTGCTGTGATCGACGGGCGCGGCTTGCCGCCCGGCAACCATCTGCGCCTGGGCTGCCAAAAGTTTCTCGGCCAGGAGTTGCGCCTGACCCAGCCGCATGGCTTGATTCGGCCGGTGCTGATGGACGCCACGGTGCGCCAGCAGGGCGGCTACCGCTTTGTCTACCTGTTGCCCTTCAGCGCCGATACCGTGCTGGTCGAAGACACCTGCTACGCCGACGGCGACCAGGTTGACGCCGACCAGTTGCGCGCCAATATTGCCAGCTACGTGCGCTTTCGGGGATGGACCGTCGCTGAGGTGCTGCGCGAGGAGCGCGGCGCGCTGCCCATCACCCTGGCCGGCGATGTGGAGGGCTTTTGGCAGGGCGCCGGCGGCATTGCCCGCAGTGGCCTGGCCGCCGGGCTGTTTCACGCCACCACCGGCTATTCGCTGCCCAGCGCGGTGCGCCTGGCGGACCTGATTGCCGGCCTGCCGGACCTGGCCAGCGGGCCGCTGTTTGACGCTGTGCGGGCGCATGCGCTGGCCCAGTGGCAGGCGCAAGGATTTTTCCGGCTGCTCAACCGCCTGCTGTTCCAGGCCGCCCGGCCGGCTGAGCGGTGGCGCGTGATGCAGCGCTTTTATGGGCTGCCCGCGCCGCTGATCAGCCGCTTTTATGCAGCCCGCCTGAGCTGGCT
>JACMQR010000109.1 GCA_014376885.1 Polaromonas sp. | reverse complement strand
TGCAGTTCCTGCGCAACCGGGGGGAGCTGGACGGCGTGCGCCTGCTGGGGCCGCACACCGTGGACTTCATGACGGCCGACCACCTCGGCAGTATTCCGGCCAGCGGCGACCTGCTGCCGCCCGGCCATGGCTTCGGGCTCGGCTTTGCGGTACGCACCGCCGCAGGCCTGTCGCCGGTGCCGGGATCGGCCGGCCTGTACTACTGGGGCGGCATTGCCGGGACCACCTTTTTCGTCGATCCGGTCCTGGACCTGTACGCCCTGTTGATGATCCAGGCACCCAACCAGCGCGATTACTACCGCCCGCTGTTTCGCAGCCTGGTGTATGCCGCATTGACCGATTAGAAAGCCCGCCATGACCCCTGAATCCACCCCGCATGAGCACGGCCCAGCACACGGCCACGACCACGACCATCCGCAGCCCCCGGCAACGGCGCCGGCGACCGACTGGAAACACGACGGGGTGCGCGTCGTGCCCGGCGGCCAGCTCGACGGCAACGTGCCGTCAACCCCCGGCATGGACCGCAAGGCGGCGATCAATTTCGCCCGGGTCGGGGCGCAAAAGCTGTGGGCCGGCACCGTCACCATCCAGGCCGATGCCAAGACTGGCGCGCACCACCACGGGCACCTGGAAAGCGTGATCTATGTCGTCCGGGGCCGGGCCCGGATGCGCTGGGGCGCGCAGCTGGAGTTCACCGCCGAGGCCGGACCGGGCGACTTCATCTATGTGCCGCCTTATGTGCCGCACCAGGAGATCAACGCCAGCCCGACCGAGCTGCTCGAGTGCGTGCTGTGCCGCAGCGACGGCGAGGCAGTTGCCATCAACCTGGACATTGCGCCGGCCGAGCCGCCCGAGCAGGTGCTGTGGATTGACCCGACCCATCCCCGGGGCGGCGTCTAGCAGCAGCGCGCCTTGTGGGTTCAGCGCCGGCGCGCCGGACGCCGCGAGTTGTCGTAGAACGCCGGCGGCTTGCCAGCCACCCAGGCCACGAACGCGGCGATTTCAGGATGCGCCAGCAGCGCCTGCCAGGTGCTGAAATCCCGGGCCAGCTCACGCTCGCTCAGCGTGGCGTGGATTTTCCGGTGGCAGATGCGGTGCACCGGGGTCTTGGTCTTTCCGCCCTGGCTGCGCGGCACCAGGTGGTGCTCGTCCACACTGCCGCCCGGCTCCAGCAGCCGGCCGCACAGCGGGCAGCAGGCCGGCCCGGTCGGCTTGACATAGCCCAGCGGCTCGGTGCCGCGCAGCGCTCTTTTGGAAACCATAGGCCAGGCGGGCTTATGCCCTTATTGCCCGTTGCCCGGCGCCGCCGCCGACCCGTGCGGCCCGGCGCCGCCGCGCCAGGCGGTTCGGGTCAACAGTGGCCGGCCAGCAATGGCCTGGCCCGGCAGCGAACAAGGATTTCCCCGGCGGGCAGCGAGAAAAGCAGGTAAAAAAAGTCACCCTCAATTATTCCGCAGGCCACAATGGCCTGCATGACGCCTGTGCATCCCCTTGAATTCCAGCCCCTGCCCGGGCTGTATGAGCCGTCGGCCGTCGCGCAGCTTCCCGATGGCCGTTTTTTGGTGGTGGAAGACGAAAAAGACCATTCCTTCAGCCTGCTGACCCTGGACGCCGACGGCCGGGCCACCAGCCAGCCCCTCGGTCCGGGCTGGTTCCAGTCAGGCCAGCCGATCTGGAAGCTCGACGACCTCGAAGGGCTGACGCTGGACAGCGAAGGCTGGTTTTACGCCGTCACCTCGCATTCCCGCACCGACGGCGGCGACGAGAAAAAGCCGCGCGACAAGCTGGCGCGCTTTCGCATCGACGGCGAGCGCCTGACGCAGCCGGTCGTGGCGGACGGGCTCAAGCCGGCGCTGCTGGCCGCGCACCCGGTGCTGGCTGCTGCCGCGCAGGTGCTTGACGCCAAGTCGGGCGCCGGACTGAACATCGAGGCATTGGCGGTCACGCCCGACGGGCAGCAGCTGCTGGTCGGTTTTCGCAGCCCGCTGCAGGCCGGACTGGCCTTGATTGCCCGCATTGACAACCCGGCCGCCATTTTCGACAGCGGCGCAGCGCCCCAGATCGCCGGCGCGCTGCGGCTGCTGGACCTGGGCGGCCAGGGCATTCGCAGCCTGTCGTACATCGCCGCGCTGGCCGGCTACCTGGTTGTCAGCGGCCCCGCCAACCGGGTCGACGTTGAATTCGGCCTCTGGTTCTGGACCGGCCTGCCAGGCGCACCGGCGCGCCGCGTGACCGTGCCCGGGCTGGACAACCTGGCGCATGCGGAAGGGCTGTGCCCGGCGGTGCTGCAGGGCGTGGCCGGCATCGTCATCGTCAGCGACGACGGCAACCGCGGTGACAGGCGCTGCGCCCATTTCCTGCGGCTCACGCTGGACCAGCTGCAGGTTGCACCCTGAATGCCTGGGTTGTACTCGACGCTATGAATTAAATAGCTGAAAACCATGGCCGGTATTGCACAACCGGCCTGAAACACTACATTTTTGCCTGAAACACCAGCCCGGCGTGCTCGCGCAGCGCATGGAACTTGATCTTCGGCCATTGCTGCTCGACGGCGCGCAGCGTGGCGCTGTGGTCGACCAGCAGCGTCGGCGCATCGACCGCGTCGAGCGCCACCCGATGCGCGTTGGCGTCCATGAATTTCTTCAGCTCGTTCGCGTCGTCGCAGGTGACCCAGCGCGCCAGGTTGAAGTTGCTTTGCAAAATACGCGCCTTCACGCCGTACTCATGCTCCAGCCGGTGCGCGACAACCACGAACTGCAGCTGGCCGACGGCGCCCAGCAGCAAGAGCGAGCCGGCAATCGGCCGAAACACCTGGATGGCGCCTTCTTCACCCAGCTGCGTCAGGCCGGCGCGCAATTGCTTGCTGCGCAGCGGGTCGGCGACTTCGACGGCACGGAACATTTCCGGCGCGAAGAAGGGCAGGCCGGTGAACTGCAGCGCCTCGCCCTCGGTCAGCGTGTCGCCGAGCTGCAGCACGCCGTGGTTCGGGATGCCGATGATGTCGCCGGCAAAGGCGGTGTCCAGCAGTTCGCGGCGCTGGCTCATGAAGCTGACCACGGTGTTGGGCCGCAGTTCCTTGCCGCTCCTCACCACCTTGAGCTTCATGCCGCGCGTGAATTCGCCGCTGGCCACCCGCAAAAAAGCGATCCGGTCGCGGTGCGCCGGGTCCATGTTGGCCTGGATCTTGAACACCACGCCGGAAAATTTCTTTTCCTCCGGATGCACGATGCGCTGCATGGCGGTGCGGTCGGCCGGTGCTGGTGCCAGGTCAACCAGCGCGTCGAGAACTTCCTGCACGCCAAAGTTGTTGATGGCCGAGCCGAAGAACATCGGCGTCTGCTTGCCGGCCAGAAAGGCTTCACGGTCGAATTCGGGCGAGGCGCCTTCAAGCAGTTCGAGCTCGCCCTGCGCCTGGGTGAATTCGGCGCCAAAGCGCCTGGTGGCCTCAAGGTTGTCCAGGCCGGCCAGGATTTCATCGTCCCCGCCGGCCTTGTCCTCGCCGGGGCTGAAGACGCGCATGCGCGCCTCGCGCCGGTCATACACGCCGTGGAACAGCTTGCCCATGCCGACCGGCCAGGTGAAGGGCACGACCGCCATGCCGAGTTCGCGCTCGATCTCGTCCATGATGTTCATCGGGTCCTGCACCTCGCGGTCCATCTTGTTGACAAAGGTCAGGATGGGCGTGCCGCGCGCCCGGCAGACCTGCAGCAGGCGGCGCGTCTGCGGCTCGACGCCGTTGGCCGCGTCGATCACCATCAGCGCGGCATCGACGGCGGTCAGCACGCGGTAGGTGTCTTCGGAAAAATCCTGGTGGCCGGGGGTGTCGAGCAGGTTGATGACGCAATCCCGGTACTCCATCTGCATGACGGAGGAGGCGACTGAAATGCCGCGCTGCTTTTCGATTTCCATCCAGTCGCTGGTCGCGTGGCGCGCGGCTTTTCTCGCCTTGACGCTGCCGGCGATCTGGATGGCGCCCGAAAACAGCAGCAGCTTTTCGGTCAGCGTGGTCTTGCCGGCGTCGGGGTGGGAAATGATGGCAAACGTGCGGCGGCGCTTGACTTGGGTGGCGATTTCAGTGGTTTCGGACATAACCCCTGATTATCTGTGACGCCGCCGGCAGCAGTCGAGAACGCGCTAATCCGGCTCACGCTGAAAACGCGCCTGGCGAATGCCATCAATCACCACGTCTTCATTGAACATCGCCGCCGGCCGCACCCACAGGCCGCGCTCGCCATACAGCGCGCGGTACAGCGTCATCGGCTCCAGGGTTTCGCTGTGCCGCACCGTACCGACGACTTCGTAGGGCTGGCCCTTGTAGTGGCGGTAGCGTCCGGGCGGGGGTTCGATCAGAGGCGGCAGGTGGTCTGGCATGGGCAAGCGGTGCGTGGACAAGGCCGGGTGGCGGCAGTGGGACAATAGGGGCATGCATCCTAACGCCTTACTCGACTGTTGTACCGAGCTTCTCAAGCAGGTTCTTAAATTTGACCACCCCGCCGACATGGTGGTGTCGCGCTGTTTTCGCGAACTGCGCCTCGGCCCCCGCGAGCGCGCCACCGTGGCCGAAACCATCTACGGCGTGCTGCGCAAGAAAAACCTGTATGTCTACATGGCCCAGCACGGTTACGGCGTGCCCGAGCGCCGGCTGGCGATTCTGGGTTTTGCCGCGCCGCGCGACTTTTTGCATGGCGCATTGACCGAGCAGGAGCAGGACTGGCTGGCGCGCTGCGACCAGGTCAAGCCCGCCGACCTGATGGAGCTGCACCGCCATAACCTGCCGCAGTGGCTGGTCGAGCCGCTCAAAGCGCAGCTGGGTGAGGATTTCTGGCCGCTGGTCGAAAGTCTGAACAAGCAGGCCGGACTTGACCTGCGGGTCAACACCTTGAAGGACAAACGAGCTGACGTGCAAAAGGAGCTTGCCCGGGCAGCTATGAAAACAGTAGCGACGCCGTATTCGCCCTGGGGCCTGCGGCTGGAGGGCAAGCCGCAGCTGGCGAATATCGACGCGTTCAAGCGCGGCGCCATCGAGGTGCAGGACGAAGGCTCGCAACTGCTGGCGCTGCTGGTCGATGCCAAGCGCGGCGAGATGGTGGTCGATTTTTGCGCCGGCGCCGGCGGCAAGACCTTGGCGCTGGGCGCGTCGATGCGCACCACCGGGCGGCTCTATGCCTTCGACACCTCGGCGCACCGGCTGGCGGCGCTGAAACCCCGCCTGGCGCGCAGCGGTCTGTCGAACGTGCATCCGGTGGCGATTGCCCACGAGCGCGACGACCGCATCAAGCGCCTGGCTGGCAAGATCGACCGCGTGCTGGTCGATGCGCCGTGCTCGGGCCTGGGCACGCTGCGGCGCAACCCGGACCTGAAATGGCGCCACAACCCCAAGGCGATTGAAGAGTTGACGGCCAAGCAAACCGCTATTTTGCAAAGCGCCGCGCGCCTGGTGAAGCCGGGCGGGCGCCTGGTGTATGCCACCTGCAGCATCCTGCGCGAGGAAAACGAGGCGATTGCCGAGGCCTTCAGCGCCGCGAATCCGGATTTCCAGGTGCTGGAAGCCGCGCCGCTGCTGACCCAGATCGGTGTCGAGCATGCCGCCAAGCTGTGCCGTGGCCCCTACCTGCGCCTGTGGCCCTACCTGCACCAGACCGACGGGTTTTTTGCGGCGGTCTGGCAAAAGGGTTGACCCCAGCGCCACCGGACAAATCCGCGGGGCAATGGATTCGTCCGCCTGCCAAAGGGTCTTTGCGATTCATGGCGGGCAATTTATAATCAGAGGCTGAAAACGCCGCGCTGGCGATGAGCGCTCCTGTGCGGCAGGCCCACACCTCCTGAAGGATTTTTATGATTTTGTTGGATGCCGCCCTCAACTGGCTGGCAAATGGCCTGCTGGCTGCCAGCTGGTGGCAAATCGTGCTGTACACCCTGGCGACGACCCACATCACCATTGTCAGCGTGACGCTGTACCTGCACCGCCACCAGGCGCACCGCTCGCTTGACCTGCATGCGGCTCCGGCGCATTTTTTCCGCTTGTGGCTGTGGCTGGCCACCGGCCAGGTGACCAAGGAATGGGTTGGCGTGCACCGCAAGCACCACGCCAAGTGCGAAACCATGGAAGACCCGCACAGCCCGCAGGCCCATGGCATCAAGACGGTGCTGTTCACCGGCGCCGAGTTGTACCGCGCCGAGACAAAGAACCTGGAAACGGTGACCAAATTCGGCCGTGGCACGCCGGACGACTGGATCGAGCGCAACCTGTACACCCGCTACAGCTGGCAAGGCGTCGGGCTGATGCTGGTCATCAACCTGGCGCTGTTCGGCGCGGCCGGCCTGAGCGTCTGGGCGGTGCAGATGGCCTGGATCCCGATCACGGCAGCCGGCATCATCAACGGCATTGGCCACTACTGGGGCTACCGCAATTTCGAGGCGGCGGACGCCAGCACCAATGTGTCGCCGTGGGGCATCGTGATTGGCGGCGAAGAGCTGCACAACAACCACCACACCTACCCCACCTCGGCCAAGTTTTCGGTCAAGCCGTATGAGTTCGACATCGGCTGGGGCTACATCCGCGCCATGGAAATTCTCGGTCTGGCAACGGTGAAAAAGGTGCCGCCCAAGCTCCAGCTGGGCGCTGTCCAGCCGGTGGCCAACGAGCAGACGCTTGAAGCCTTGATTGCCCACCGCTATGAAGTGATGGCCGGCTATGCACGCGAACTGCAGCGCGCCGGAAAGGCCGAGCTGGCCTTGCTGAAAGCGAAAAAAGCCGATGTTTCCATGCTCAAGCTGGCCAACCGCTGGTTGCACCGCGACGATGACAAGGTGCCGGCCGCCGCCCGGCCGCATCTGGCCCGGGTCCGCGCCGAGCATCCCGTGCTGGACAAAATGGTGACCATGCGCGAAGAGCTGCGCCAGCTCTGGCTGAGCACCTCGGCCTCGCGCGAGCAACTCGCCGCCGACCTGCAGGCCTGGTGCCACCGCGCCGAAGAAAGCGGCATTGCCGCGTTGCGCGACTTCTCCATGAAGCTGCGCGCCGCCCGCGCCTGATTCTTGCGGGCCGCCCCCTGGGGCTTGCCCTGTTCGATTCATCCGCTCCCGCCGCTGCCGCACCCCCGTGCGCCAGCGGCTTTTTTTCGTCTGCGCTGACACAACAATCGCTTTCAGGCAAAACACCCGGCCCGTGCGGCCTGGCCTTCAAAGCATTTCCAGTTCGACCGGGCGCCAAGCAGCAGGCGTAAAAAAACCCGCCGGGTGTTGACACCTGCGGGTTTTTTGCAGCGCCGGATGGCCCTGCGGATGACAAGCCGAATTACTTCAGCTTCATTTCCTTGTATTCCACATGCTTGCGTGCCTTGGGATCAAATTTCATGATCAGCATTTTTTCAGGCGTGGTTTTTTTGTTTTTGTCGGTCGTGTAAAAGTGACCGGTGCCTGCTGTCGATTGCAGCTTGATTTTTTCGCGTCCGCCTTTGGCCATGGTGTTTCTCCTTAAACTTCGCCACGGGCACGAAGGTCCACCAGGACCGCATCGATGCCGTTTTTGTCAATCAAGCGCAAGCCGGCTGCGGTGATGCGCAGGCGGATGAAACGCTTTTCGCTTTCAACCCAGATACGGCGGTACTGCAGATTGGGCATGAACCGACGCTTGGTTTTGTTGTTTGCGTGAGAAACATTGTTTCCCACCATCGGGCCTTTGCCCGTTACCTGACAGACGCGTGCCATGAGCGCACTCTCCGTAAAAAATT
>JACMQR010000108.1 GCA_014376885.1 Polaromonas sp. | reverse complement strand
GTCGATTGAACGATCTACTGTTCGCAGGGTTTCGACAGCGCGTCTGGAGAGTGGCACGTAACGGGACTTCCCGTTCTTGGTGATTGGTAGAAAAGCCGTTTGCTGATCCAGATCGACATGCTCCCATCGCAAACCTAAGATTTCACCGCGTCGCATGGCAGTTTCGATGGCTATGACCACAAGGGGCTGCATCAGCGGGTTACGACGCCCTGTGGGCAACAGTTCCGTTAGCAGGATCACCTCATCGGTTCGACCCAGCACCCGGTCACGCCCCGGTGGCATGGTGGGCTTGCGGATCATTTCAATCGGGTTCTGAATTGGAAAACTCCATTCACGCCTCGCATGATTGATGATGGAAGACAGAGCAGCCAGATCACGAACAACAGTACTTGGCTGGCAACTTTTTAGACGCTCATCCCGATACGCTGCTAGAACCTCAGGGGTGAGATTAGCCATGCAATATTTTGAAATTTTCAATCGAAGCGTGGCGGTCAATCGAATGGTTTCATCGCGACCACCACGTTTCCCCGGAGTGATTTCCTTCATGTACCGACGTATGACGTCACCAAAACTGGTTTGTTCAGCAATGTTTTTACTGACAAACGGGCCACGATCCATATCGGATTCAACAGATCGTGCCCACTGTTCAGCGTCGAATTTCATAGGAAATGTCTTGACCTCATCAGGGTATCCAAGACGCCGGACACGTACCTGCCAGCTATTGCCGCGTTTTCGAAAAGTTGCCATCGTTTTCCTCTGAGTGGGACATACGAGGGACAAAAATGGAAAAATTTCAAAAAACGACCGGAAAACCGCTCTAGACCTACTGAGAAATTACACAGGTCTTCACTCAGTTTTTTCAAAAATATCTATAAGAATCAATCGCTGAGGTAGCTCCCCGACTTCCCGCCATGCTTTTCCAGCAGCTTCACGTCAGTGATCGTCATGCCCCGGTCGGCAGCTTTGCACATGTCGTAGACCGTCAGCAGGGCGGCGGTGACGGCCAGCAGGGCTTCCATTTCAACGCCGGTGGGGCCGATGGTTTCCACCGTGGCGCTGCAGCTGATGCTGGCCTGCGCACCGGCACGGGCTTTGCCAGCGCCTGCATCGCCGGCGTCGTCAGTTGCGAAATCAATGGCAACATGGGTCAGCGCCAGCGGATGGCACAGCGGAATCAGGTCGCTGGTCTTTTTGGCGGCCATGATGCCGGCGATCCGGGCAATGCCCAGCACATCGCCTTTTTTGGCCGTGCCCGACAGGATCAACGCCAGCGTGGCCGGCTGCATGTCGATGCGGCCCCGCACCACCGCAGTGCGGCGCGTGGCCGGCTTGGCGGCGACATCGACCATGTGGGCCTGGCCCTGGCTGTCAAAATGGGTGAGCGGGGATGGGGAGGGCGTCGTCATGGAATCCAGAACCTTTGCAACTGTGCGCCATCATAAGAGCATGCTTGACGGTTCTCACTCGCCACAAAGGTGACAGCTTTTGATATTTTCTATATTCACCCAGATTTTTAAGCCAAAACTGGGCCATGCGCAATCCAGAAGAGCTTTAGTAGCTATGGTTTCAATAGCGCTTTCAGGCGTCTCGATGGCGCAGGCACCAGCGGGTGCGCCGCCTGCTTATCCGAGTGCGGCGGGCGCTGTCGGCTCCCTGCCGTCGCTGGGCGACAGCTCGGACCTGTCGGCCGCTGCCGAGCGGCGCATTGGCGAGCGCATTGCCGCGAGCATCTACCGCGACCCGGACTACATCGACGACCCGGTGCTGACCGATTACCTGCAGGGCATCTGGCAGCCCTTGATGGCTGCCGCGCGTGCGCGCGGCGAATTGCCGGCCGAGCTTGACGAGCGGTTTGCCTGGCAGCTGTTTTTGATCCGCGAGCGCAGCATCAATGCCTTTGCCCTGCCCGGCGGCTACTTTGGCGTGCACCTGGGCCTGGTCAGCACCGTGACCAGCGCGGACGAGCTGGCCGCCGTGCTGGCCCATGAGATGAGCCATGTCACCCAGCGGCATATTTCCCGGCTGATGACCCAGCAGTCCAAACAGGCGCCGTGGATGATTGCCGCGATGGTGCTGGGCGCGCTGGCGGCCAGCAAAAATCCGAATGCCGGCAGCGCCGCGATTGTCGGCGGGCAGGCGCTGGCCATGCAGGGGCAGCTCAATTTCTCGCGCGACATGGAGCGCGAGGCCGACCGGGTCGGCTTTGGCGTGATGAGTGACGCCGGCTATGCCAGCCGGGGCGTGTCAAGCCTGTTTGAAAAGCTCCAGCAGGCCAACCGGCTCAATGACAACGGCTCGTTTCCCTACTTGCGCTCGCACCCCTTGACCACCGAGCGGATCGCCGAGGCGCAGGCCCGGGTCCAGCTGGCGTCAAAGGCCCGGCCGTCGCCGGACCCGCAAGCCGCCGACAGCCGGGCGCAGCTGCTGCACGCCATGATGGCGGCCCGGGCGCGCATCCTGGCGGCCCCGGGCGTGGACGCGCTGCGCAGCCTGCTGGCCGACGCCCAGCGCCGGGCTGCAGCCGCGCCGGCGGCCAGCATGCGCGATGCGGGCGCGTTGTATGGCGGCGCTTTCGCCGCCGCGCAGCTGCGCGACTTCGCGGCGGCGCGCAGCCTGCTGGGCCGGCTGGCGCCGCTGGCCGCCGACCTGGGGCCGGCCGCTGGCAAAGCCGTCCAGCTGCTGGGCATCGAGGTGGAGCTGATGGACGGCCGGGCGCCGGCTTTGCCGGCCGCCACCGACATCGCCAAGGCCGCCTCACGCGCCGAACTGCTGCTGCTGGCCCGGGCGCTGATGGCCGCCAACCGGGCGCCGGAGGTGTCGCAGGCGCTGCAGGTCTGGGTGGCCGGCCATCCGGGCGATGCGCTGGCCTGGCAGCTGCTGGCCCTGTCGAGCAGCCAGCAGGGCCAGCCGGTCCGGGCCATCCGGGCCGATGCCGAAAGCCGCGCCGCCCAGCTGGACTACAGCGCCGCGCTCGACCGTTTCAAGGCCGCGCAGGGGCTGATGCGCAGCCGCCCGGGCAGCGCCGACCATGTGGAGGGCTCGATCATCGACACCCGCACCCGGCAGATCGAGTCAATCCTGAAGGAACAAGCGCTCCAGGACAAAGTCAATCGCTAGCTGCAGCGCCGAATAGATCAGCGAGCCGAGCAGGGCCGCGCCGAAGCCGGTCACACTGAGCCCGCTGACCAGGCTGGCCGCCGCCCAGAACATCAGGGCATTGACGATGAACAAAAACAGCCCGAGCGTCACCACCGTGACCGGCAGCGTGAGCAGCACCAGCAGCGGCCGCACCACCATGTTCAGCGCGCCCAGCACGGCGGCGGCCACCAGGGCGCCGGTAAAGCTGTCCACCACCACGCCGGAGTACAGATACGCCACGGCCAGCAGGGCGGCGGCGCTGAGCAGCCATTTCAAAATGAGTTTCATGCGTTGCAGGATAGCAGCCGCGGCCGGCCCGGGGCAGCGCGGAAATTTCCGGGCGAAGTGCATGGAAATGTTCAAACCGCGATACTCCAGTCACCTGAAAGGGGAGTAGCGACCTTCAGGCCGGCAGGACGGCTGGCC
>JACMQR010000107.1 GCA_014376885.1 Polaromonas sp. | reverse complement strand
ACCTGATGACCAATCCACTGCTTGACTTCGCCGACCTTCCCCTGTTTGATCAAATCCTGCCAGCGCATGTCGCCCCGGCCATGGACGACCTGTTGGCGAAAGCCGATGCGGCGCTGATTCAGGTCACCGCCAGCGATTTTCCCGCCTCCTGGCACGGCATTGCCGCCGTGCTGGATGTGTCGACGGAAAATCTGGGCCGCGCCTGGGGCGCCGTCAGCCACCTGAACAGCGTGGCCGACACGCCCGAGTTGCGAGCGGCCTACAACGCCTGCCTGCCCCGGGTGACCGAATTCTGGACCCGGCTGGGGGCCGACGAGCGCCTGTATGCAAAATACAAAGCCATCGATGTCGCCGCGCTCAATGCCGAGCAGCGCCAGGCCCACACCAACGCCATACGCAACTTCGTGCTGTCGGGTGCCGAACTCGCCGATGCCGCCAAGGCACGCTTTGCACAAATCCAGGAGCGCCAGGCCGAACTCAGCCAGAAATTCAGCGAGAACTCGCTCGATGCCACGGATGCCTTTGCGTACTACGCCACCCTTGATGAAGTGGCCGGCGTTCCAGCCGACGTGCTGCAAGCCGCCAGGGCACAGGCCGAAGCCGAAGGTAAGCCCGGCTACCGCCTGAGCCTGAAAATGCCCAGCTACCTGCCGGTGATGCAGTTTGCCCAGAGCAGCGCGCTGCGTGAAAAGCTCTACAAGGCCTACACCACCCGGGCCAGCGACCAGGCCCCGAGCGAATTCAGCCAGTTTGACAACAGCGCCGTGATGCGCGAGATCCTGGCGCTGCGGCAAGAAGAGTCGCGACTCCTGGGCTACCCAAATTTTGGCGCCGTCTCGGTGGTCGCCAAGATGGCCCAGTCGCCCGAGGAAGTCGTGACTTTCTTGCGCGATCTGGCGCGGCGGGCCCGTCCCTATGCCGAAAAGGATGTTGCCGACCTGCGCGCCTTTGCCGCCGACCACCTCGACCAGCCCGATCCCCAGCCCTGGGACTATGCCTACATCGGCGAAAAGCTCAAGGAAGCGCGCTATGCGTTCAGCGAGCAGGAGGTCAAGCAGTATTTCACCGCGCCAAAGGTTCTGGCGGGCTTGTTCAAAATTGTCCAAACCCTGTTCGAGGTGGAAATCCGCGCCGACTCGGCGCCGGTGTGGAAGCCGGGTGTGTCGTTTCACCGCATCGAGCGCAACGGCCAGCTGGTGGGCCAGTTTTACCTTGACCAGCCGGCCCGCACCGGCAAGCGCGGCGGCGCCTGGATGGACGATGTGCGCGCCCGCTGGCTGCGCCCGGACACCGGCAAGCTGCAAACGCCGGTGGCCCACCTGGTGTGCAATTTTGCCGACGGCGTAGGCGGCAAGCCAGCGCTCTTGACGCATGACGACGTGACCACGCTGTTTCACGAGTTCGGCCACGGACTGCACCACCTGCTGACCCAGGTCAACGAGCATGACGTCTCGGGTATCAGCGGCGTCGAGTGGGATGCGGTCGAGCTGCCCAGCCAGTTCATGGAAAACTTTTGCTGGGAGTGGGATGTACTTAGGCAAATGACTGCTCATGTCGACACCGGCGAACCCTTGCCGCGGGCGCTGTTTGAAAAAATGCTGGCGGCCAAAAACTTTCAAAGCGGCCTGCAAACCCTGCGCCAGGTGGAGTTTTCGCTGTTCGACATGCTGCTGCACACCTCGCACAACCCGGATGACGACCTGATGGGCCTGCTGGGCGAGGTGCGCCGCGAGGTGGCGGTCATTGCCGCGCCGGCCTACAGCCGCACGGCGCACACCTTCAGCCATATTTTCTCGGGTGGCTATGCCGCCGGCTACTACAGCTACAAATGGGCCGAGGTGCTGTCGGCCGATGCCTATGCGGCTTTTGAGGAAACCGCTGCAGCGAACGACGGGAACGGCGGCAATGGCGGCCTGCCGGACACGTCGACAGTCAGCCAGCAAGCGGGCCGCAGGTACCGCCAGGCCATTTTGGAAGTCGGGGGCAGCCGCCCGGCGATGGAGTCGTTCAAGGCCTTTCGCGGCCGGGAGCCTTCGCTCGATGCGCTGCTGCGCCACCAGGGCATGGCCTAAGGTTT
>JACMQR010000106.1 GCA_014376885.1 Polaromonas sp. | reverse complement strand
TGGCCAGGCGGCACATGCACTGGCGCTTTGGCCCGAGCCGCCGCCCGCTCCATGCAGCGCCATCGCCACCAGTGCTGAGCGCCAGGAGCCGCGGATGAGGACCGTCCGCCGCCTGATCTACAGCGAAGTCCTCAGCTCGATTGCGTTGGTAGCCCTGGGTTTTCTGACCCTGTTTTTCTTTTTCGACCTGGTCGACGAACTGCAGTACCTGGGGAAAAACAGCGGCGCTGGCAACAACCTCTACCAGATCAAGCATGCCTTGCTGTATGTCACTCTCTTGATTCCCAACCACCTGTACGAACTGCTGCCGATTTCCGTGCTGATCGGCAGCATCTTTGTCATGGCCCGGCTGGCGCAGAGTTCGGAATACACGATCCTGCGCACCAGCGGACTGGGGCCCTGGCGCGCGCTCAAGCTGCTGCTGTGGCTGGGCGCTTTTTTCGTGGCCCTGAGCTTTGTCGTGGGCGACTATGTCTCGCCGGTCAGCGAACGGGCCGCCCAGTTGCTCAAGGCGCGCTACCAGGGAAAGATCACCCTCGGGCAGACCGGCGCCTGGCTCAGGGAAAAGCAGGTGCGCAGCAATTTCATTGTCAATGTCGGCGAACTGTCGCCGAACAATGAAATGCGCAATGTGCGCATCTACGAGTTCAGCCACGCCGGCCGGATTGTGTCGACCACCGAAGCCCCGCTGGCGGTTTTTTCTGCCGATGCCGCCTGGCAGCTGCGCAATGCCACCCGAACCGAGTTTGACGGCACGGCCAGCGCTGGCCGCCAGGCCGGCAATATCGAGGCGCCGGCGCCACTGGCCCGGGTCAGCCGGACGGCGGTTGCCAGCCTTCGCTGGCCCACAGACATCAGCACCGAAATGGTGGCCGTCGCGCTGCTCAAGCCCGAACGCATGGCGACGGTTGACCTGTTCAACTACATCCGCCATCTCGACGACAACGGGCAGACCTCGCAGCGCTATGAAATTGAATTCTGGCGAAAGGTGTTTTACCCGCTGAGCTGCCTGGTCATGGTGATGCTGGCCCTGCCGTTTGCCTACCTTCATTTTCGCTCAGGAGGCATCACGGCCTATGTGTTTGCCGGCGTGATGATCGGCATCAGCTTTTTTCTGCTCAACAATGTGTTCGGCTACATCGGCAATCTGCGAAACTGGCAGCCCTGGCTGGCAGCCGCGACGCCCGGGCTGATCTACATGGCTGTGTCCATGGGCGCCTTCGGCTGGCTGGTGCTCAGGCGCTGACATGCCGGGCCGGCTCTATCAACTTTTTCCAACTCCTATGACCCTCACATCCCCAGTTGACCGCGGTATTGTTTTATTCGCCCACGGGTCGCGCGACCCGCTGTGGCGCTTGCCGATCGAAGCGGTGGCCACGCACATCAGCAACCTTGAGCCCGCAGCGCTGGTGCGCTGCGCCTATCTGGAAATCTGCACGCCATCGCTGCAGGAAGCGGCTGCAGAGCTAATCGCTTCAGGCGCTTGCCATTTAAGGATATTTCCGCTTTTTCTGGGCGTTGGCAAGCATGCGCGGGAAGACCTGCCGCTGCTGATCGATGAAATCCGTGCTGCCCATCCGGATATCCAGATCGAGCTGCTGCCCGCTGCCGGTGAATATGACCGGATGACGATGCTGCTGGCGGATATTGCCATGGCACAAAGCTGAAAAGACTGCATCCTGGAAAACAGCAGGCAGCGCAGTGGAATCAAGGCGCTGCTTTTAAATCCGCCAAGGGCCTCATGAAACCAACAATCAAGCCAAGATCGACATGAACCTTCACCAATTTCGCTTCGTCCAGGAAGCCGTGCGCCGCAACCTCAATCTGACCGAAACCGCCCGGGCCCTGCATACCTCGCAGCCCGGCGTGTCCAAGGCCATCATCGAGCTTGAAGAAGAGCTGGGCGTCGAGATTTTCGCGCGCCATGGCAAGCGGCTCAAGCGCGTCACCGAGCCAGGCGAGCATGTGCTCAAAAGCATCGAGCTGATCATGCGCGAAGTCGGCAACCTACGGCGCATCGGCGAGCAGTTCTCGGCCCAGGACAGCGGCACGCTGTCGATCGCCACCACCCACACCCAGGCACGTTATGTCCTGCCCCAGCCGGTTGCCCGGCTGCGCGAAGCGTTTCCCAAGGTCAATGTCAGTCTGCACCAAGGCTCGCCCGACCAGGTGGCGCGCATGGTGCTTGACGAGGTGGCCGAAATCGGCATTGCCACCGAATCTCTAAGCCAGTATGACGAGCTGGTCACACTGCCCTGCTACCAATGGCAGCACATGCTGGTCGTCCCCGGCGACCATCCCCTGGCCCGCAAAGAAGCCATCACGCTCGAAGACCTGGCGCATGAGCCGCTGATCACCTACCACCCATCGTTCACCGGCCGCGCCAAGGTGGACCAGGCGTTTGCCGCAAGACACCTGCACCCGCGCGTTGCACTTGAGGCGATTGACTCCGATGTGATCAAGACCTATGTGCGCCTCGGGCTGGGCGTAGGCATCGTGGCCGAGATGGCGGTCAGGGACGACGGCACCAACGCCGACCTGGTAGCCCTGCCCGCGGGCCATCTGTTCGGCATCAACGTGGCCCGGGTGGCCTTCAAGCGCAGCGCCTACCTGCGCAACTTTGTATTCAAGTTTGCCGAACTGCTCAGCGACAAGCTGAGCCGCGAGCTGATTGCCAAGGCCATG
>JACMQR010000105.1 GCA_014376885.1 Polaromonas sp. | reverse complement strand
CCGCCCGGTTTGACCGCAGCAGCCTGCGCCAGGTCATTTATGCCGGCGCCCCGATCAGCCGCGCCGACCAGTGCCGGGCGCTGGAGGTGCGGGGCCCGGTGATCGTGCAGTACCTGGGGCTGGGTGTGGTGTCGGGCAACATGACCGTGCTGCGGGCCGCTGGGCATCTGGCGGCTGGCGGCGCGCTGCTGGGCAGCTGCGGCACCGCCCGCACCGGCATGGAGGTCTTGGTGCTGGACGACAACTGCCAACCGGTCGGGCCAGGCGAGCAGGGCGAAATCTGCACCCGCGGTCCGGCGGTCTTTGCCGGTTACTGGAACAACCCCGAGGCCAATGCGCAGGCGTTTCGCGGCGGCTGGTTTCACACCGGCGACCTGGGCACCATGGACGCGCGCGGCTTTGTCACCGTCACAGGCCGCTCGTCCGACATGTATATCTCGGGTGGCTCCAACGTCTATCCGCGCGAGATCGAGGAAGCCCTGCGCCGCCTGCCCGACATTGCCGAGGCGGTGGTGTTCGGCATTCCCGATGCGCAGTGGGGCGAGGCTGGGGTGGCGGTGCTGGTGCCGCGCGAGGCGGGCCTAACCCTCGACCGGGACGCGGTGCTGGCCCACCTTCAGCCGCTGCTGGCGCGCTACAAGTGGCCGCGCCACATTGAATTCTGGGCCTCCCTGCCGACCAGCGCCTACGGCAAGCTGGTCAAAAAAGACATCCGGGCGCACTTCCTGCAACGCCAGCAGGAGCTGCCCGCAGCAGCGCCACTTCAGGCCGCGCCGAAGGCTTGAAAATGCCTCGTTCATCAAGCCGCTGGCCGGCCGTTCCGTTCTGTGCCCGTCACTTCAGCCACTCCTGGCCGGCCTGTCCTTTCAGTTTTTTCACCGTTTCGTTCAGCCATCTTTAAATCAAACCAGAGACCCGACACCATGACCCTCAACCTGACCCGACGAAACCTGCTGGCCAGTGCCGGCGCCCTGGCCCTGCCCATTGGCGGCGCCTTTGCACAGGCCAAGGCCGAGTTCACCCTCAAGTACGGCAACAACCTGCCGGTCAGCCACCCGATGAACATGCGGGCGGCCGAGATGGCCACCAAGATCAATGCCGAGTCCAAGGGCCGCATCGCCTTTGAGGTCTATCCCAACAACCAGCTTGGCAATGACACCGACATGCTGTCGCAGGTGCGCTCGGGCGCGCTCGACTATTTCACCCTGTCGCCCCTGATTCTCGGCACATTGGTGCCAGCCGCGCAGATCAGCGGCGTGGGCTTTGCCTTCAAGGACTACAGCCAGGTCTGGGCCGCCATGGACGGCGAGCTGGGCGCGCATGTGCGCAAGCAGATCGACGCGTCGTCCAGCTTGTTTGCCTTCGAGAAGATCTGGGACAACGGCTACCGCCAGATCACCACCGGCACCAAGCCGATCAACCAGCCCGAGGACCTCAAGGGCATGAAGATCCGCATTCCGCCCAGCCCATTTTGGGTGTCGATGTTCAAGGCCTTCGAAGCCTCGCCGGCCACCATCAATTTCGCCGAGGTGTATTCGTCGCTGCAGACCAAGGTGGTCGATGCGCAGGAAAATCCGCTGGCCATCATTGCCACCGCAAAGCTCAACGAAGTGCAGAAATACTGCTCGATCACCAACCATATGTGGGACGGCTTTTGGTTCCTGGGCAACAAAAAATCGTTCGAGCGCCTGCCGGCGGACCTGCGGGCCATCGTCACCGCCAACGTCAACGCCGCCGGGCTGAAGCAGCGCGACGATGTGCGCCAGCTCAACGACAGCCTGCTGGGCGAGCTCAAGGGCAAGGGCATGCTCATCAACACCACCGACGCCGAGCTGTTCCGCGCCAAATTGCGCACCGCCAACTTTTATGCCGATTGGCACAAAAAGTTCGGCGACGAGGCCTGGGCCGTGCTGCAGAAATACACCGGCAAGCTGGCATGACCGCTGCCCTGACCGCCGAAGAGGTGCAGGCGCTCAATGCCGGTGGGCCACGTTGGGTGGGCCGGGTCGATGCGGTCCTGGGCTTTATGGTGTCGGTGCCTGCGGCCCTGCTGGTGCTGGCCGACATTCTGGTGCTGTTTGCCGGCGTGGTGTCCCGCTATGTCTTTCATTCACCGCTGCTGTGGTCGGACGAGCTCGCTGCCATCATGTTTTTGTGGCTGGCAATGCTGGGCTCGGTCATTGCGCTGCGGCGTGGCGAGCACATGCGCATGACCGCTTTTGTGAGCAGCGCGCCGCCAGCGCGGCGCGCCCTGTACGAGCTGGTGGCTACGGCGGCTTGCCTGGCCTTTTTGGCCCTGGTGGTGGGGCCGGCCTGGGAATACGCCCATGACGAGATGGCCATCACGACTCCGGCGCTGGAGGTTTCCAATCTCTGGCGTGCCGCGGCGCTTCCGGTTGGCATTGCATTGATGGGCGCTTTTGCAATATTGCGGCTGCTGCGCGCCGCTTCCGGCCGGCAGGCGGTGCAGGCGCCTGCCATTGTTGGCATGATCGTGCTGGCTTTCTGGCTGGCGCGACCGGTGTTTGCCGACCTGGGTCGCGTCAACCTGCTGATCTTTTTTGTCGGCGTGGCCGGCGGCTGCGTGTTTGCCGGCATTCCGATCGCCTTTGCTTTTGGCCTGGCAACCTTTGGCTACCTGTCCCTGACCACGAGCATGCCAATGCCCGTGCTGGTCGGCCGAATGGATGAAGGCATGTCCCACCTGATCTTGCTGGCGGTGCCGCTGTTTGTGTTTCTGGGCCTGCTGATCGAGATGACCGGCATGGCGCGCGCGATGATCGCGTTTCTCGCCAGCCTGCTCGGGCATGTCAAGGGCGGGCTGTCTTACGTGCTGATCGGGGCGATGTACCTGGTGTCGGGTATTTCAGGCTCCAAAGCGGCTGACATGGCAGCCATTGCGCCTGCTCTTTTTCCGGAGATGAAAAAGCGCGGCGCCAAGCCCGGCGAGCTGGTGGCGCTTTTGGCGGCCACCGGTGCGCAAACCGAAACCGTGCCGCCCAGCCTGGTGCTCATCACCATCGGCTCGGTCACGGGCATTTCGATCGCTGCTCTTTTCACCGGTGGCCTGCTGCCTGCCGTGGTGCTTGGCCTGATGCTCTGCGTGGTGGTGCAGCGCCGTTACCGTTTTGAAAACCTCAGCCACATTCAGCGCTCGCCATGGGCATCTGTCGCGCGCCTGGGGCTCGTTGCTTTTCCAGCGCTGGCCCTGCCGTTCGTCATCCGCGCTGCCGTGGTGGAAGGCATTGCCACGGCCACCGAGGTTTCAACCATCGGCATTGCCTACTCGGTGCTGGCCGGGTTGTTGATCTACAAGCAGTTTGACACCCGACGGCTCGGGCCGATGCTGGTCGACACGGCTGCCTTGTCAGGCTCTATCTTGCTCATCATTGGCACGGCGACCGCCATGGCCTGGGGATTGACACAGTCGGGCTTTTCGCGGCTGTTGGCCGAAAGCATGACTGGCTTGCCGGGCGGCGCACCGATGTTCATGGCCGTGTCAATCTTGGTGTTCGTGGTGCTCGGCTCGGTGTTGGAGGGCATTCCGGCGATTGTCCTGTTCGGGCCGCTGCTGTTTCCCATTGCGCGCCAGCTGGGCATTCATGAAGTGCACTACGCCATGGTGGTGGTGCTGTCGATGGGGCTGGGTCTGTTCGCGCCGCCGTTGGGCGTGGGTTATTACGCTGCCTGCGCCATTGGGCGGGTTCCTCCCGATGAAGGCATACGGCCCATTGTTGGCTACATGGTGGCGCTGTTCATAGGCACGGTGATCGTGGCGGCCATTCCCTGGCTGTCCATCGGCTTTTTGTAAACAGCCAGCACGCGCTTGAAGGCCGCCGGTTCAGCCGCGTTCGGCGAACTGGCCACGGCAGCAATTGCTTGCTAGTCAGCGGGGAATTCGTTTTTTAGGCACCAGGTCATATTTGCTTCATCCAGGCCAAGACATTGATTCCTCCATACCTCAATACAAGCCGGCACTGCGCCGCAGCCTTGGCGGGCTATAATCATGGGCTTCGCCTTGCTGCACCCAGGATCTTTCAGGTCCGACGCTGGGGCAGCTTTAATCAACCAAAAGGAGAGATATGCGTCACTATGAGATCGTCTTACTGATCCATCCGGATCAAAGCGAGCAAGTTCCAGCCATGCTGGAGCGCTACAAGGGCATGATTACCGCCGGCGGCGGCGCTGTGCACCGGGTTGAAGATTGGGGTCGCCGGCAGCTGGTGTACCTGATCCAGAAACTTGCCAAGGCCCACTACCTGTGCATCAACATTGAAGCCAGCCAAGCCGTGATGGAAGAAATTGAACATGCCTTCAAGTTCAACGACGCCGTGCTGCGCCACCTGACCGTGGTCAAGACCAAGGCTGAAACCGGCCCGTCCCTCATGATGCGAAATGTCGAGAGGGAAGAAGCCCGTAAAACCCAGCAGCAGGAATTCGCGGCCTAACCGTCGCAATTTCTTGCACGCTGCGCTGCCACGCGACCGGAGCTGCGGTGAATCAGGTTGATCTGACCGCGCGTATCGCCGAGCTAAGCCCGGTGCGCTATACGCCGGCTGGAATTCCCGCCATCAACTTCATCCTTGAGCATGAGTCGGAAGTTCTTGAGGCCGGTGTCAACAGGCAGGTAAAGCTGACGATCAGGGCGGTTGCATTCGGAGCACTGGCTGAACAAGCAGCCAGGCTTTCCTTGACCAGTTCCAGCAGATTTGCCGGCTTTTTGACCAACGCGCGGACCAGCAAAGGTGTCGTTTTCCATATTCAAGCTCTTTGCCCGATCCTGCAGGCAGAGCAAGTACTGAACCCTATTTAAGGAGTCCATCATGCCCGGACCAAAACGTTTTAATAAAGACAAGCGCCCCAAGCGCAACACCCAATCCCTGCTGTTCAAGCGCAAGCGTTTTTGCCGCTTTACCGCTGCAGGCGTTGAAGAAATCGACTACAAAGACATCGACACCCTGCGCGATTTCGTTTCCGAAAATGGAAAAATCATTCCCGCTCGCCTGACCGGCACCCGCGCGATTTTCCAGCGCCAGATCAACACCGCTGTCAAGCGCGCTCGCTTTCTTGCGATGCTGCCGTATAGCGACCAGCACCGCAGCCTGTAAGGAAAACAACCATGCAAATCATTCTGCTCGACAAAGTTGTCAACCTGGGCAATCTGGGCGATGTCGTCAAAGTCAAAGACGGTTACGCGCGCAACCTGCTGATCCCGTCTGGCCGCGCCCGCCGCGCCACGGCTGCTGCGATCAAGGAATTCGAAGTCAAGCGCGTCGAACTTGAAAAAGCCGCCGCAGCAAAGCTTTCCGAAATGCAAGCCCAAGGCGAAAAACTCAGCGGTATCGTGGTCAAGTTGACGCAAAAAGCTGGCGTGGATGGCCGCTTGTTTGGCTCCGTCACCAATGCTGATGTGGCCCAAGAGGTGTCCAAGCTGGGCTTTGCGGTTTCCAAATCGCAGATTCGGCTTTCCAACCCCATCAAGACGGTCGGCGACCATGCGGTCAGCGTGGCTTTGCACACCGACGTCGCAGTAGACATCACAGTGACCGTCTACGGCGAAACTGCCTGAGCACGTTCGCCGTGTTACGCTAAAAGGCCGCTCCCAGGAGCGGCTTTTTTCTTGCAAATAAAAACTGCGCTGGACCTGACGGGCATTGCCTACCGGGTGTGTGCAGCCGGCACGCAGGTCGGCTCCCGGATTGCCCAGCTTGTGCCCGGGCTTGTCCTGCGCCTACCAAGCCATGCGGCATACCATTTGGCATCCAAGGAACATCATGTCAGCGGTACTTTTCCCCTCTGCCGATTCAGCCTACAGCGCGGATCGCCAGATTGCCCAGCTTCGCATACCCCCGCACTCGATTGAAGGCGAGTCCAGCGTTCTGGGCGGCCTTTTGCTGGACAACAGCGCATGGGACCGGGTGGGCGACCTGCTGGCGGACCAGGACTTCTACCGGCATGAGCACCAGCTGATTTATGGCGCCATTGGCTGGCTGATCAATTCTTCCAAGCCCGCTGACATCATCACCGTGTTTGAGCGCCTGCAAAGCCTGGGAAAAGCCGAAGAAATAGGCGGCCTGAGCTACTTGAATGCGCTGGCGCAGTATGTGCCGAGCGCCAGCAACATCCGCCGTTATGCGGAAAT
>JACMQR010000011.1 GCA_014376885.1 Polaromonas sp. | reverse complement strand
GCGGCAGTGGCCGACGGGGTTTCAGCCGGGGCCGGAACCACCACCACCGAAGGAGCTGGCGCAGGCGCAGCAGCTTCTTCTTTTTTACCGCAGGCTGCCAGGGCGAGAGCGGCAACGACAGCTGCCAAAACGAGGGACTTGTTCATTTTTACGATCCTTGATGATATTTAAGAAAACGATTTCCGGAAATTGTCAAAACCCGAACCCAAACCATAATTCAAGTTATGTCATGACCTGTGGAAAAAAGGAGTCGAGCTCTTTCTACCCAGCCATAAATTATATGCTGCCAAGCACAAGCATGAAAACCCTCAATCTCCTGAAATAAGCAAGGCAGCGCTGGTGCGCGACGGGAAAACCACACTTACAAACCCAGAACCGAAGCCCCAAACCCAGCCGAGCTGCTGAGCAATCGCTCGTTGAGCCGTTCTTTCAGCGCTGTCCGGCGGCCCGCATTGAAGCTGGCCACACCAGTGCCGCGCGTGGTGTCCAGCCGTTCGAACATCCACACCGGGCTCCAGAAGGCGCTCGGCAGGGAGCCAGCCGCAGCCGCACTGCTCTGGCGGCAGTCAACCAGGTGCGACCAGGTCCGCCGCCAAGCGACAAAACGCGCATGCTGCCTGAGCACGGCGTCATAGTTCGCGGCCAGCAGGGTCAATTTTCGTCCGCCTGAAGCCCAGTCGGTCAGCGCCTGGGCCACCAGCCGCTCGCCCAGTGGCCAGTCGGCAAAATCGGGATCGCACCAGATGATCTCGGACCAGCCCTGCGCGGCTGCTGCGGCCAGCGCCTGGCGCACCAGGGCGCCAAATTCCGAACGCCCGCTAAAGCGGCCTTCCGGCAAGGCAACCGGCGCAGCGTGGGATGGCTCTGAACTCATGCGGCGGGTCCTTGAAGTGAACGCAAATCCTGATTTTCGGTGCCGGTTTGCCTGCTGGCTACTGGCTACTGGCTACTCGCCTGCATCAAGCGCGGCCTGCTGCAGCCATCCGGCGTCGTGCCAGTCGCCCAGCAGTTCGGCAACGCCGCCGCTGGCCTTGCGCAGGTCGCCCGCGTCAAGCCGGCGCTGGTCGGCCAGGCGGTGCATCAGCCGGGCATCGGCCCCCCGGGCACGGTGGCTCTCGCCGTTGATGAAAACATGGTCGGCGTCATACATCATGCGGGTGCGCGCATCCAGAACCAGCGCGCACCGGCCGGCTTTGACAGCCTCACCCGCCCAGGGCTGGGGCGGCTCGTCGAACCAGACGCCGGGCTTGGGTTCGGTCATGTACTCACCCAGTGCGCAGGCCAAAGCCCGGGGGTCCTTGAGTGCATCAAGCACGGCTTGCGCTGCAAAAGCGGCCAGCCCCTCCGGCATGGCCGCTGGCGTCTGCGTGGCCGGCTGCGCCGGGTCGCGGTAGAGGCGGGGTGACGCGGCCGGTCCGCTGGGCATTTTTTCGGCCGCAGCCTGCGCCGCATCCTCGCCGATGTCTGCCAGGCGGTGCAGCAACTCGGACGCCAGCTCGGTCTGGACCGGGCAGCGAAAGCCAATCGAGTAGGTCATGCAGTCGGCTGGTTTTCCATTGGCGCCAACGCTGGCCTCGGCCATGCCGTCATGGGCATAGCGCGGCGGCAGGTACAGCATGTCGCCGGCCTCCAGCACAAACTCCTCTTCGGCCTCAAAGTTCTGCAGGATTTTCAGCGGCATGCCCGGCTGCAGGGACAAGTCTTTTTGCCGGCTGATTTTCCAGCGCCGGCGCCCACTGGCCTGCAGCAGGAAGACGTCGTAGCTGTCGAAATGCGGCCCGACGCCGCCACCGGGCGTGGCAAACGAGATCATCAGGTCGTCCAGCCGGGCATCGGGCACAAACCGAAATTGCTGCAGCAGCGCATGCCCGGCCGGCTCGTGCAGGTCCACGCCCTGCACCAGCAGCGTCCAGCCCGCCTGGCTGAGCGGCGGCAGGCTTTTGGGCGCAATCGGTCCTTGTTCGAGAGTCCAGCCTTTGTCCTGCCGGACGATCAGGCGCGACTCGACCTGCTCGCGGGCGGCCAGCTTGACCAGGGCGGCGCGATTGAGAAACGGCTCGATACCGGCCATCGCCTGGCGCACCAGCAGCGGCTTTTTTTGCCAGTGGCGGCGCATGAATTGGGCGGGGCTGAGACCGGCGAGCAAGGCAAGGGGCTGATTGACATCCATGGGACAATTGTCCGATGAAAATCACCTCGCAATGCGTCGTTGGCCTGACCTGGACGTTGAAAGACACTTTGGGCGAGGAACTGGACACACTCGACGAGCCGGTCGAGTTTCTGCTGGGCGGCCAGGACCTGCTGGCGAGCATTGAACAAGCGCTGCTGGGCCATGCAGATGGCGACACCCTGGAGTTGCACCTGGAGCCTGAAAATGCCTTTGGCGACTATGACGAAAACCTGGTTTTTCTCGAGGCGCGCAGCATTTTCCCGGCCGAACTTGAAGAAGGCATGACGATTGACGGCGCGGCCATGCCGCCAGGCGCTGCCTGCCAGGCACCCGCCGAGCACCTCTACACCGTGACCGACATTTATCCGGAGCATGTCGTGCTGGACGGCAACCACCCGCTGGGCGGCATTGCCATCCGGCTGGCGCTCAAGGTCGAGTCGGTGCGCGAGGCGACCGAACAGGAAATTGGCCGGGGTTCGCTGGGCACCGGTTTTTTCAGGCTGGCCAGCACCGCTCCGGGCAACGGCACGCTGCACTGAACCGCTGCGGTATTGACCCGAAAAAGCGGCGTTGCG
>JACMQR010000104.1 GCA_014376885.1 Polaromonas sp. | reverse complement strand
GCCGTTTTTTGATCCTGCACAAGGAGCTCGACGCCGACGACGGCGAGCTCACCCGGACCAACAAGGTGCGGCGCGGCTTCATCGCCGACAAGTACGGCGTGCTGGTCGAGGCGCTGTATGCGGGACGGGCCGAGCAATTCATCGAAACCGTCGTCAAGTTCGAGGACGGCCGCACCGGCAGCGTCAGCGCCACGCTCAAGCTGCTTGATGCCAAAACCTTTTCCCCGGTCAAAGCCGCTGCCTGAACAAAAAACCATGACAAAAAAGAAGACCGGCGACGTCATTTTGGACGTCAACAACATCAGCCTGCGCTTTGGCGGCGTCAAGGCGCTGACCGATATTTCCTTCAACGTGAAGGAGCACGAAATCCGCTCGATCATCGGCCCCAACGGCGCCGGCAAAAGCTCGATGCTCAACTGCATCAACGGCGTCTACACCCCGCAGGAAGGCTCGATCACCTTTCGCGGCCAGAAATTCGACCACATGAATTCGCGCCAGGTGGCCGAGATGGGCGTGGCCCGGACCTTTCAGAACCTGGCGCTGTTCAAGGGCATGAGCGTGATCGACAACATCATGACCGGGCGCAACCTGAAGATCAAAAGCAACCTGCTGCTGCAGGCGCTGCGCATCGGCCCGGCCGAGCGCGAGGAGATCCGGCACCGCGAATATGTCGAAAGCATCATCGATTTTCTGGAAATCCAAGCTCACCGCAAGACACCGGTCGGCCAGTTGCCCTACGGCCTGCAAAAGCGCGTCGACCTGGGCCGGGCACTGGCCATGGAGCCGCAGGTGTTGCTGCTCGACGAACCCATGGCCGGCATGAACGTCGAGGAAAAGCAGGACATGTGCCGCTTCATCCTCGATGTGAACGAGGAATTCGGCACCACCATCGTGCTGATCGAGCACGACATGGGCGTGGTGATGGACATTTCCGACCGGGTGGTGGTGCTTGACTACGGCAAGAAGATCGGCGACGGCGACCCGCAGGCGGTGCGCAACAACCCGGACGTGATCAGCGCCTACCTTGGCACGAGCCACTAAGCAGCGGAAGAACAAAAATGGCATTCTTTTTAGAAACCTTGATTGGTGGCTTGATGGCCGGCATGCTGTATTCGCTGGTGGCGCTCGGCTTTGTGCTGATCTACAAGGCCTCGGGGGTGTTCAACTTCGCGCAGGGCGCGATGGTGCTGTTCGCCGCGCTGGCGATGGCCCGGTTCTCGGAGTGGATTCCGAAGTGGACCGGCATCGACAACCTCTTCGTCGCCAACCTGATCGCCTTTGCCCTTGCTGGCGCCGTGATGTTTGTCGTTGCCTGGGTGATCGAGCGCCTGGTGCTGCGCCATCTGGTCAACCAGGAGGGCGCGACGCTCCTGATGGCCACGCTGGGCATTGCCTACTTCCTCGAAGGCCTGGGCCAGACCTTGTTTGGCAGCAACATCTACAAGATCGACATCGGCATGCCGAAAGACCCGATCTTCATGTTCGATGCGGTGTTCCCGGGCGGCATCCTGGTGAACAAGGAAGACGTGATCGCCGCCGGCATCGCCGCGGGCCTGGTCGTACTGCTCAGCGTCTTTTTCCAGAAAACCACAACCGGCCGGGCCTTGCGCGCCGTGGCCGATGACCACCAGGCGGCCCAGTCGATCGGCATTCCGCTCAACCGCATCTGGGTGATTGTCTGGTGCGTGGCCGGCGTCGTGGCGCTGGTGTCGGGAATGATCTGGGGCTCCAAGCTGGGCGTGCAGTTCTCGCTGACGACGATTGCGCTGCGCGCGCTGCCAGTGGTCATTCTGGGCGGCCTGACCTCGGTGCCCGGCGCGATTCTGGGCGGCCTGATCATCGGCGTCGGCGAAAAACTGTCCGAAGTCTACCTGGGCCCGTTTGTCGGCGGCGGCATAGAGATCTGGTTTGCCTATGTGCTGGCGCTGGTGTTTTTGCTGTTCCGCCCGCAGGGCTTGTTTGGCGAAAAAATCATCGACAGGGTATGAACGCCCCCACGCTCCCCACTTCGTGTGGTTCGCGGCCCCCCGAGGGGGCCACTGCGCCTGCGGTCTGGCAAAGCCAGTCCCGCGGCCCCGGCTTGCCTGGGAAGGCTGTGGTTAGTTCCATCCTCCCTGCGCCTGCTTTGTGCATCTCGCATCGTTAACCGAAGACTTATATGCTCTACCGCGAAAACGGCCAGTTCAAGACCTCCTACCGGTCCGACCAGCAGATCTTTCCGATCACCCAGGACCGGGTGGCCATCGGCCTGCTGCTGCTGCTGGCCTTTGTCGCCGTGCCGCTGCTGGCCAGCGACTACCTGTATGCGTCGGTGCTGCTGCCGCTGGTCATCATGTCGCTGGCGGCCATCGGGGTGAACATTCTGGTGGGCTACTGCGGCCAGATCTCGCTCGGCTCGGGCGCCTTCATGGCAGTCGGCGCCTATGGCGCCTACAACTTTTTCGTCCGCATTCCGAACATGCCGCTGATTCCGGCGTTGATGCTGGGCGGCCTGTGCGCCATGGCGTTCGGCATCTTGTTTGGCCTGCCCAGCCTGCGCGTCAAGGGCTTGTACCTGGCGGTGGCCACGCTGGCAGCGCAGTTTTTCAGCGACTGGATGTTTTTGCGCATCAAGTGGCTGACCAACGATTCGGCCTCGGGTTCGGTGTCGGTCACCGGGCTGCAGGTACTGGGCCTGCCGATCCAGAGCCCGACCTCGAAATACCTGCTGTGCCTGACCATCCTGGTGATCGTTGCGCTGCTGGCCAAAAACCTGGTGCGCGGCGCCATTGGCCGCGAATGGATGGCGATTCGCGACATGGACGTGGCCGCTGCCGTGATTGGCATCCGGCCAATGTACGCCAAGCTCAGCGCCTTTGCGGTGAGCTCCTTCATCATCGGCATGGCCGGCGCGCTCTGGGCGTTTGTCTACCTGGGCTCCTGGGAGCCGGCGGCGTTTTCGGTCGAGATCTCGTTTCGCCTGCTGTTCATGGTGATCATCGGTGGCCTGGGCTCGATCATGGGCGGATTTTTCGGCGCAGCCTTCATCGTCGTGCTGCCGATCGCGCTGAACCGCTTTTTACCCGCTTTTCTGGGCCTGTTCGGCATCGAGATTTCAACGGCCGGCGTGTCGCATGCCGAGTTGATGATTTTCGGCGGCCTGATCGTCTGGTTTCTGATCGTCGAGCCGCATGGCCTGGCCCGGCTGTGGTCCATGGGCAAGCAAAAAATGCGCCTCTGGCCGTTTCCCCATTAAGCGCGCAAAAGGCCGCGCCTGCAAACCGTTTTTCCCCGTGCTTCATCATTTTTATAACCAGGAGACTTTCATGAAATTTTCCAGATTCGTTGTTGCCGCAGCCGCCCTCGCGGCCGGAGCGGCCGCGCTGTCGAGCAGCGCTTTTGCGCAGGCCAAGGAGCAGTTCTTCCCGCTGCTGTCTTACCGCACCGGCCCCTACGCGCCCAACGGCACGCCCTGGGCCAACGGCAAGCAGGACTACATCAAGATGGTCAACGCCCGGGATGGCGGCATCAACGGCGTCAAGCTGACGTTCGAGGAATGCGAGACCGGCTACGCCACCGACCGCGGCGTGGAATGCTACGAGCGGCTCAAGAGCCGGCCCGGCGTGGCCATGTTCGACCCGCAATCGACCGGCATCACGTTTGCGCTGACCGAAAAAGCGCCGGTCGACAAGGTTCCGCTGCTCACTCTGGGCTACGGCCTGTCGGTGGCGCAGGACGGCCAGGCATTCAAGTGGAACTTCCCCTTGATGGGCAGCTACTGGACCGGCGCCGATATCCTGGTCCAGCACATCGGTAAAAATGCCGGCGGCCTGGACAAGCTCAAGGGCAAGAAGATTGCGCTGGTCTACCACGACAGCCCGTTCGGCAAGGAGCCGATTCCGCTGCTCCAGGAGCGCGCCAAGATGCATGGCTTCGATTTGCAGCTGCTGCCGGTCACCGCGCCCGGCGTCGAGCAAAAAGCCGCCTGGCTGCAGGTGCGCCAGTCCCGGCCCGACTATGTGCTGCTGTGGGGCTGGGGCGTGATGAATTCCACCGCCCTGAAGGAAGCGCAGGCCACCGGCTTTCCGCGCGACAAGCTGTACGGCGTGTGGTGGGCCGGCGCCGAGCCCGATGTGCGTGACGTCGGCGAAGGTGCCAAGGGCTACCAGGCGCTGGCGCTCAATGGCTCGGGAACCCAGTCGAAGGTCATGCAGGACATCCTCAAGCTGGTGCATGACAAAGGCCAGGGCACCGGCCCGAAAGACGAGGTCGGCTCGGTGCTGTATGTGCGCGGCGCCATCATCCAGATGCTGAGCATCGAATCCGTGCGCCGCGCCCAGGAGCGCTTCGGCAAGGGCAAGGTCATGACCGGCGAGCAGGTGCGCTGGGGCATGGAAAACCTGAACCTCGACCAGAAGCGGCTTGACGCGCTCGGCTTTGCCGGCGTGATGCGGCCGCTGTCCACCAGCTGCGCCGACCACATGGGTTCGAGTTGGGCGCGCGTGCAGACCTGGGACGGCAAGCAGTGGGCCATGACCTCAGACTGGTACCAGGCGGGCGAGCAGATCATCAAGCCGCTGGTCAAGGTGGGCGCCGAGAAGTACCTGGCCGACAAGAAGCTGACGCGCCGCGACGCAGCAGACTGCCAGTCCTGAGGCGTTGAAGCCTGTGCGGCTCCTGCGGGAGCCGCCAGGCCGGAGGCTTGCACGGCAGGCCTGCGGCCTGGCACGGACAAACAGACAGACCAAGAGAAACCCCATGGAACCCCAAAAAATCGTCCTGAACGTCAACGGCATCGAGGTCATCTACAACCATGTCATCCTGGTCCTCAAGGGCGTGTCGCTGCAGGTGCCCGAAGGCAGCATCGTGGCCATCCTGGGCGGCAACGGCGCGGGCAAGACGACTACCCTGCGCGCGGTGTCCAATTTGCTGCGCGGCGAGCGCGGCGCGGTCACCAAGGGCTCGATCGAGCTGTGCGGCGAGCGCATTGAAAGCCTCTCGCCAGCCGATCTGGTGCAGCGCGGCGTGATCCAGGTCATGGAAGGGCGGCATTGTTTCGCCCACCTGACCATTGAAGAAAACCTGCTGACGGGGGGTTACACCCGCAAGGACAAGGCCGAGATTGCGCGCAATCTGGACAAGGTCTACACCTACTTTCCGCGCCTGAAAACCCGGCGCACCAGCCAGGCCGCCTACACCTCCGGCGGCGAGCAGCAGATGTGCGCCATCGGCCGGGCGCTGATGGCCAGCCCGACGATGGTCTTGCTCGACGAGCCATCGATGGGGCTGGCGCCACAGATCGTTGAAGAGGTGTTCGAGATTGTCAAAGACCTCAACCAGAAGGAAAAGGTCACCTTTTTGCTGGCCGAGCAGAACACCAACATGGCGCTGAGGTACGCCGACTATGGCTACATCATGGAGTCGGGCCGAGTGGTGATGGACGGCGTGGCCAGCGACCTGGCCAGCAACGAGGATGTCAAGGAGTTCTACCTCGGCGTCGGCGGCGGCGAGCGCAAGAGCTTCAAGGACGTGAAAAGTTACAAGCGCCGCAAGCGCTGGCTGGCATGATAGGGCCCCCACGCTCCCCACTGCGTGTGGTTCGCTGCCCCCCGAGGGGGCCGCTGCGCCTGCGGTCTGGCAAAGCCAGCCCCGCGGCCCCGGCTGGGGAAGAAAAGCCTCCACGCTCCCCACTGCGTGTGGTTCGCTGCCCCCGAGGGGGCCGCTGCGCCAGCGGCCTGGCAAAGCCAGCCCCGCGGCCCCGGCTGGCTGGGAAGTTTCGCTTTCACGCTTGTCGCTGCATGTATTCCGCTGCTCCCGAGAAAGCCACTGGGCCAGTGACTTCCTTTCGCCCGCTTGCGTGCTTTAACCCTCAACCCAACACCCCTTCATGACCTCACGCCACATGGATACGCTGGAAACCCGCCCGCCAGCCGAACGCGAAGCCGCGCTGCTCGCCGCCCTGCCCGCGCAGATCGCCCACGCCCGCAACGCCTCGCCAGCGTTTGCCGACATCCTGGCCGGCATCGACCCGGCCACCATCACCAGCCGGGCCGCGCTGGCCGGGCTGCCGGTCACGCGCAAGCACGAACTGCTGGCGCGCCAGCAGGCCCTGCGCGCTGAAAACGTGTTCGGCGGCTTCAGCACGCTGGGCTTTGGCGCGGCCATGCCGCGCGTGTTTTCCAGCCCCGGCCCGATGTACGAGCCCGAAGGATTGAGGCGCGACTACTGGCGCATGGCGCGGGCGCTGTTCGCCGCCGGCTTTCGGCCCGGCGAGCTGGTGCACAACTGTTTCAGCTACCACTTCGTGCCAGCCGGCTCGATGATGGAAAGCGGCGCCCATGCGCTGGGCTGCAGCGTGTTTGCGGGCGGCACCGGCCAGACCGAGCAGCAGGTGCAGGCCATGGCCGAACTCAAGCCGGCGGGCTACATCGGCACGCCGAGCTTTTTAAAAATCATCGTTGAAAAAGCCGCTGAGATGAACATTGCCCTGCCCAGTGTGACAAAAGCACTGGTGTCGGCCGAAGCCTTTCCGCCCTCGTTGCGCGACTGGCTGGCCGAGCGCGGCATTGCCGGCTACCAGTGCTATGCCACCGCCGACCTGGGGCTGATCGCCTACGAAACCGAAGCCCGCGAAGGCCTGGTGCTCGATGAAGGCGTGATCGTCGAGATCGTGCGCCCGGGCACCGGCGATCCGGTGGCCGAGGGCGAGGTCGGCGAGCTGGTGGTGACCACGTTGAACCCGGACTATCCCTTGGTTCGCTTTGGCACCGGCGACCTGTCGGCGGTGCTGCCCGGCACCTGCCCGACGGGCCGCAGCAACACCCGCATCAAGGGCTGGATGGGACGGGCCGACCAGACCACCAAGGTGCGCGGCATGTTCGTGCATCCGGCGCAAGTCGCCGAGATTGCCCGGCGCTTTCCCGAAATCATCAAGGCCCGGCTGGTCGTCAGCGGCGAAATGGCCAACGACCGCATGGCGCTGCAGGTGGAAACCGCTGCGCCGCTGGCGGGCCTGGACCAGCGCATCAGCGACATGATTCGCGCGGTCACCAAGCTGCGCGGCACGGTGGAGCTGCTGTCGCCCGGAAGTCTGCCGAACGACGGCAAGGTGATTGAAGACGCGCGCAGCTACAAGTAACCAGCGGCCCAATACCCACACGCGGGATGCGCAGTCCGTTTGGCAAACCGATCTTTTAAAATCATTCTTTTTTTATCTCTGAAGAAGCTCCCATGAAACGCCTGTTAGTTCTTGCCGCAGCCGCAGCCGCCTTGTTTAGTGCCCAGGCGCAAACCTTTCCCGGCTCCAAGCCCATCACCTTTGTCGTGCCATTCGCCGCCGGCGGCCCGACCGACCGCGTGGCGCGCGACCTGGCCGAGGCGATGCGCAAGTCCATGGGCGGCGGCGCCAACTTCGTGGTGGAAAATGTCAACGGCGCCGGCGGCACGATCGGCGCCAACAAGGTCGCCAAGGCCACGCCGGACGGCCACACGCTGCTGCTGCACCATATCGGCATGGCGTCGGCGCCCAGCCTGTACCGCAAGCTGCAGTACAAGCCGGTCGAGGACTTTGAGTACCTTGGCATGATCAACGAAGTGCCGATGACCCTCATCGGCAAGCCGCAGTTCGTGGCCAACACCTACCGCGACCTGGAAAACACCATCCGCACCGATGCAGCCAAGCTCAATATCGCCCATGCCGGCCTGGGTTCGGCATCGCACCTGTGCGGCCTGATGTGGCAGGCCGCGGTCAATGCCAAGGAGCCGATGACGACGATTCCGTTTGGCGGCACCGCGCCGGCGATGAATGCGCTGGTCGGCGGCCAGGTCGACATGATGTGCGACCAGACCACCAACACCACCGGCCAGATCGAAGCGGGCCGCGTCAAGGCCTATGCGGTCACGACGGCCAAGCCGCTGACCAGCGCGCTGCTCAAGGACCTGCCGACCCTGCAGCAGATGGGCCTGAAGAACTTCAACCTGACCATCTGGCATGGCCTTTACGCCCCCAAGGGCACACCGCCCGCTGTGCTGGCGCAACTCAACACCGCCTTGAAGCTCGCGCTTAAAGACCCAGACTTCATCAAAAAGCAAGAAGGCCTGGGCGCGGTGGTGGTGAACGACAAACGCGTCGATCCGGCAGCGCACAAGGCTTTTGTGGTGGCAGAAATCAGCAAGCTCAAGCCGGTGATTGAAGCGGCTGGCAAATTTGCCGACTGACCAGCGCCGCGCCGCCGGCCAAGCCGCCCGTGAAAAAACCGGGCGGCTTTTTTCATGCCCGGATTAACCCTGTTGAATCCGGCGCTGCGCCGGGCTATCGTCATGCCCTACCACCCTGCGGAGATTGTGCACATGCCAGTTTTTAAGAAGAATCGCCGCACTGCGCTTGTTCTGCCTGTGTATGCAGCTATTTTTTTAATAGCAAGCCCGACATGGGCACAAACCAGCTGGCCCACCCGGCCGGTGCGGATCGTCGTGCCATTCGCACCCGGCGGCACGACTGACATCCTGGCGCGCGCCATGGCGCCCGAATTGCAAAAGGCTTTTGGCCAGCCTTTCGTGGTGGAAAACCGCGCCGGCGCGGGCGGCAACATCGGCGCCGACGTGGTGGCCAAGTCGGTGCCCGACGGCCACACGCTGCTGATGGGCACCGTCGGCACCCACGGCATCAACAAGGCGCTGTACAGCCGGATGGCGTTCGATCCGCAAAAGGACTTTGCGCCCATCACCCTGGTGGCCGGCGTGCCCAACGTCATGGTCGTCAACGCCGAAAAAGCCCGGGCTGCTGGCATCAGCACGGTGGCCGACTTCATCCGCGCGGCCAAGGCCAGTCCGGGCAAGTTCAACATGGCGTCGAGCGGCAACGGCACCTCGATCCACATGGCCGGCGAGCTGTTCAAGACCATGAGCGGCACCTATATGATCCACTTCCCCTACGGCGGCTCCGGCCCGGCGCTGATGTCGCTGGCCGGCGGCGACATGGATGTGATGTTTGACAACCTGCCCTCGTCGATGCAGCTGATCAAGTCGGGCAAGCTCAAGGCCCTGGCCGTGACCAGCGCGCAGCGCTCGGCCGCGCTGCCCGACGTGCCGACGGTCGAGGAAGCGGGCGGTGCGGCGCTCAAGGGTTTTGAAGCCAGTTCCTGGTTCGGACTGCTCGCGCCCGCCGGCACGCCGCCCGAGATCGTCAGCCGCATCCAGCAGGAAGCGGCCCGCTCGCTGGGCACGCCGGCCCTGAAGGAAAAGCTGCTGGCGCAGGGCGCCGTGCCGGGCGGCAACACGCCGCAGCAGTTCAGCGCTTTCATTGACGCCGAGCACCTCAAATGGGCCCGGGTGGTCAAGGTATCGGGCGCCAAGGTGGACTGACCCAAGTTGCCTGCCGACGCCAAAAAGCCCCATCATCGGGGCTTTTGTGCATTTCGGCTTTTGGGTCTTTGGGCAAGGCCGCAGGGCCGCTAGACGCCCCAGACCACTTCCTGGCCGGCCGTGAGGTTCCAGCGCAGCATGTCGATGAAGGGCTTTGCGCGCTGGTGCAGGCCGACGCCTTCGGGCAGCCCGTCGCCGTCTTTTTCCTTGTGCGACTCTTCAAGCCGGATCGCCGCCTCGATCGCCTGGATGGCGCCGGTCATCTGCTGCGGCAAGATGATGCCCCGGGCGCCGGGCGACTTGCCGATGATTTCCAGCATCTGCCGGCCATTGGGCTCGAGCATGATGACGTCGCCCATGTTTTTTGATTTGAATCGGTAGAGCATTGGTGCGCCTCCTCGGGTTGATAGCAGCGCCCTTCATTATCCGCAGCTTTGCTGGCCGTGTATGTAGGCTGGCGCTGTTTCTCAATACCCCGACGCCGCGCGCGGGAACGCCGGGGCATCAAGCAAAATAGCGTCTATGTTCACTATTGCGACCCCTCAAAAACCGGCCGGCCAGGCGCTGCGCCAGGACGGCCTGAGCCTGCTGCTGCCTGCCGAACTCGTCGACTGCCTGGGGCTGACAGCGCCGCACTGGATGCCGGGCTGGAACGGGCTGACCGATTCCTGGAACCGGCTGCCGGCGGACGCTCATTTAAAGGACGGCGGCCGTTACCGCCGGCGCCGCCATGCCGGCTTTGTCCAGGACCTGGCCAGCGGCGCGCTTGAGCAGACAGCGCACCGGGCGCACTGGCAGCCGCTGGACTATAACGCGCTGCATGGCGGCTTGGAGCGCTGGTTCGATCCGGTCGAGCCGGCCGTCGCCGGGTCACCAGCCTGGCGCGAGCTGCTGGCCAGCCTGGGCCGGCTGTTCGCGCAGGTCAAGCCGGTGGCGCGCTGGCACATCGAGGCGCACCAGTTCCGCATCGACACCGCCCAGGGCGTGGGCCGGCCGACGCCCGAAGGCGCACACCGCGATGGCGTCGATTTCGTCGTCGTGCTGCTGGTGGCGCGGCGCGGTGTCAAGGGCGGCGAAACCCGCGTGTTTGACGCCCACGGCCCGCACGGCATGCGCTTTTTGATGCAGCAGCCCCTGACGGCGTTGCTGCTGGACGACGAGCGGGTGATCCACGAAACCACGCCGATCTTCCCTACTGATGACCAGGACCGCCAGGGCGGCGTACGCGACACCTTGGTGCTGACCTACCGGGCAGCCAGCTTTCAGGCGCCCTGAGCTGCCCGAATCCAGCCAGCGAAGCAGGCCGTTGACCCGCATGACCCGGTACATCCCGGACCGGGTGGAATACACCGCTCGGCGCAAGGAAATCGGCCTGGTTTGCCGCGCCGTGGTGGGCGGAAATTTTTCGGCAATGACCTGTGTGCAGCTGGCTGTTTGGGTTGATGAACGGAAAAAAAATAGAGGTCGAGGTGCCGGCGCTGGTGCCGGATTGATCTGAATCGGTTCAATTCGAGCTGAATTACCCTGGTAATTTGAAACAATTTTCCAGCGCCGACAAGGAACTATTCTCCTTGCAGGGGCTTTAAAGGTTGACACGCCGCCGGGCAAAGCGGCGGCCTTCCATCCCGGGCCAACAGCGCCCCCCAAAGCGCCGATGGCCCACAGCGATTGGTTTTCCAGTAAATTTTCGCCCAAAATCGGGGCGGCTGGCCGGCGCTGATTGTTTGGCCTCGAGCAGGCGCCAAGGCGCCTTGCGAAACGCCTTGAACGCAGGCTGGGGGCCGGCGCGGCATTACCTCGTCTTGCGATCTACACCGACCGTTACGTTCAGCGGGTTGAGGCGCCGAATCCCGATGACAAAATCCGGCCACTTTCCATTCGCCGGCCCATTTGCCGCAGCCGGGTGGATTGCGGCCCCGGGGCGTTTTGAACTACCACTTCAGCCCCGCTGCGGCTTCGCCGTCAGGCTCTCGCCGACTTGCCAAATCACTGGCACTCGGTCGTCTGGCTTTCGCCTCACTTTGCAGCTTTTCTACAGGAAAACATGATTTCTTCACGTTTAAAATTCAATTCGGTTCACCGGGCACTGGCTGGCGCAGTGATTTTTTGCCTGAGCCAGACAGCCAGCGCAGTAGAAGTCTCGCCCTACTTTCATTCATGGGGCGGCTCTTTGATGCAGGCCAAGCAAGCCGCCGGCATGACCAGCGCGACGCTTGCCTTTGCGGTCACCCGGGGAAATTGTGCATTTGTCCCCAACTTTTTGAACGAACTCCCGGAGGCGCGGGACTATGTGGCCTCTGGCGGCCGACTCCTTTTGTCGTTCGGAGGCGATGACGGCGTGCTGGCCGAGATCGCCTGCAGGGATGAAAACCAGTTGTTTTCCATGATGGAAAAACTCATGGAGGATTCAGGATCGCGGCGGTTCGATTTCGACATCGAAGGCCCCCAGCTGCTGAACACCGAAGCCACGGCCCGCCGGGCGCGTGTTCTGGCGCGCCTGCAGGCCAAATACCCCGACTTGTTTGTGTCCTTTTCCCTGCCTGGCTGGCTGCGCGGCTTTAACCCGCCGGCCATTGACCTGCTGAACACCACCCAGGCCGCCGGGGTGCGGATCGACATGGTCAACGTGATGTCCCAGAGCTTTGGCCTGGAAAACCTCCGGACCATGGTGGTGCCCTCCACCGTGGGCCAGGCGTCGGTCATGACGTTCCAGGCCGCGGCAAACCAGATGGCCAGCATCTTTCAAAACAAGACCCAGCCGCAACTCTACGCCATGATGGGCATCACGCCGATGATTGGCAAAAATGATGACGGCTCGACCTTCACGCTGGACGATGCGCGCACCATTGCCGACTTTGCCAAGTCCAATGGCGTGGGACTCATTTCCTACTGGTCATTTCAAAGAGACCGAGCCCAGGCCACGAGCGGCTTGAACGACCTGAATTCGTTCAGTGGTGTGGCGCAGTCTGATTTCCAGTTCCACAGCATCTTCAAATCGGCCGGCGACAGCCTGGTCGGCACAGCGCCGGCCCAGGCATGCAATGCCTCGAACTGGGCCCAAGGCCAGCAGTATGAAGCCGGCAGCATCGTGTCATACCCCGACGGCAAACTTTACCTGGCAAGAGTTACCAACCCCGGCTACAACCCGACCATCAGCACCTACTACTGGTCGCCCCATGCCTGTTAAAACGGCAAGCTGACTGGACTGACCAGTGCCGGGAGCCAGGGCGGCCGAAAGTGTATGCGTAGCAAAGCGGCCGCCCTGGTGCAGGTTTCACCGCCTTTTTGTCCGGAAGCACGCTATCGGCCTGCCGGGTCGGCAGCAAACATTCCCGGCGGACCGCTTTTCGCCCTGCCCGCCGTCAGGCGCTCCGGCTTCTGGAAAGTTTTCAACTTGGTTGTGCCGTGCACCGGGATCGCTGCGGATGCCGCCCAATTGGCCGTATCCGCGACTAGGCGGCAGGGTTGTGCAGCGCGTGCGCAAGCGTGCTGGCGCGCTTTTTCGAAACTCGGCATCCGGGGATTCGGCCTGGTGCGCCGCCGGGGCTTGCATTCAATCTGAGCGGCTTGCGGTTTCGCCAGAAACAGCCGTCAGCACGCCGCGTTTGATCAAACGCTACAAGCCAACCCGTTGTTACGGCTCAATTCAACAGGCGCCAGAACATCGCTCAGGCGCTTGTGCTGCACTGCAAGCTTGTCCACCTTGAGCAGAGTCTGACCCACTTCCAGGAGCTTGTCCCGTTCTTGGGCGGTGATTGCCGCCCCGGGGGAGTCGCTCATCCGCGCAGCGACAGCGTCAGCCAACAGGCCAATCAGCAAATAAAACCGTTTGGCTTCGCTGGCATTCGGACCCGCCCAGGCCGGCGCAGCGCCCGACCACAACACTTCGATCAGCCGCGCCAGGTCGGCCGCACCAAAAACCGATCGCGCCAGACCAGCAACCGCATCCGCCAGGGCTTGCTTCATACCGGCCATGCCAATCGCCGCCTGCTGCAGCTTTGTCCGGAGCTTGCCCAGCTCGGCCTCCAACTCGGCCTGGCTGAACGGTGGCACCCTGGCACCGACCATGGTGCCGGTGCTGTCTTCAAAGCCGCTCGGGGCTTCCAGCGCATTGATCAGGGGATGGTATTCGCCCTGATCGCCCCAGGGAAACTGGCCCCGGAAAAATGCCTCGTCGTAACCCTTGGGCACGCCAAGAAAACAGATGGCGGCGTGCGACGCATCGCACTCGATGCGGTAGAGCGCCAGCTCCAGCGTATTGACAGGCCAGCCCAGGTCAACGGCTGACCAAAACCCGTCGGCTGGCGTTTGCCGGGCCAGCACCAGGGCATTGACCAGCAGGTGCGTTGCCTGGCGCAGGTTCTGAATATTGAAGTACCGGTCAGGTCCATGCAGCCCGACCAGCCCCTCGTCAATGCCCTGGGCGATGTCCTGCGCAACCAGTCCGTTTTCCATGATGTGGGTAAAACGGGTGCAGCGAAACCTTGTTGTCGAACTGTTGCGCGCGGCAACCACCCACTGCGCCTCGGCCAGCTTTTTGCTGCCGGTGTACACATGATCGGAAAGATAGGCAAAGCACTTTCCGGTCGAGGAATACACAGCATCCTCAACCGCATGCGCCAAGCAGGCTTCGATCAGATTGCGAGTGCCGAAGACATTCGTTTCAATCGCGTCGCGCACCACTGACTCCGCCCGTCCGGGCTCGCGAATGCCGGCCAGATGGAACACAATATGCGGCTTGAAGTCCACAAACACCGCATCAAGCGCGGCCGTATCCCGGATGTCGACCCGGTAGAGCGTTTGCCGCGCCGTGCCGGCCAGCGCAGAGCTGCCGCTGCTCAACTCGGCAATATCGACAATTGCAATATCGACCGCGCCAAGCTGCGCCAGCAAGGGAATCAGGCGTGAGCCGACGCAGCCTGCGCCGCCAGTGACCATCACCCGGCGCCCCTGAAGGCGAATGCCAGCCGCTTCGCTGTGCAGGTCCACGGTGCGGTTCATTGCCAGCGCAGCAGGATTTTGTTCCAGCCGTCCCTCAGCCTTGTATACCGCTATCAGTTCCTGAGTGGCAGCCTTGAGTTGCTCGAGGGCTTGAGGCCCCGAGACAACGCCACAAGGCGCCAAAGCAGCAATTTTGCAAATAATGTCTTCGCCTACAGGGACTGTTCGTGCAGCGTCCATGAGAATTTCCTCCCCGATTTTGTGAATGTGAACAACGGCATTGACACCGTTTTGCCATGGTGGCGGGCTTGCTGTCAGTGGCCTGCCTTGTGCAGCAGCCAATGTTTGTCGCCAAGCGGGTGCACCTCGCCCGGCCATGCAGCCATGCCGAGTTCCAGGTTGTAAAGACGCCCGGCGTCGTAACCCGCCGCGACCAGCGACTTGATGATCGCGCTGCTGCGCATTCCGGACTGGCAGACCAGCACCAGGTCACGGTCCTTGGGCAGAGGCGGCGCGCCGGCTTGTATCAAGGCTTGCTCGATTTGCGGCTTCGGCAAGCCGATCGCGCCCGAAATGGTGCCAGCCAGCCATTCGCCAGGATTGCGTACGTCCACCACGACCAGGTCGTCACCAGCAGCCAGCCTCGACTGCAAGTCCGAGGCTGAAATCGACCGGCCCACTGGAGCCCCGCAAGCCATGACGGTTTCCTGGAGCTTGATGTTTTCGCTGGCCAGGCTGCAAATCGGGCAATCGGTGGCTTTCGCGACTTCGATCGTCGTGAAACTAAGGTCAAGCCCGTCATAAACCAGCATTCGGCCAATCATCGGGGTGCCGACACCGGTGAGCAGTTTGATCACCTCGGTTGCCTGAAGCGACCCGATCACGCCGGGCAAGACGCCCAGCACGCCGGCCTCTGCACAGTTGGGCGCAAATTCCATCGGCGGCGGCTCGGGGAAAAGGCAGCGGTAGCACGGCCCATGACGGGCATCGAACACGCTGAGCTGGCCATCGAACCGAAGAACGCCGCCATAGACATTGGGCTTTCCAAGTTTTACGCAGGTGTCGTTCACCAGATAGCGGGTCGGAAAGTTGTCTGTTCCATCAACAATCACGTCGTACTGTGAAATCAGGTCGATCGCATTGTCAATAGTGAATCGAACATCATGGCGCTCAATCTGCAGGTCGGGATTGATATCCAGCATGCGCGCAGCTGCGCTTTCCGTCTTCATGTGCCCCAGCATGGCGTGGCCGTGCACGATTTGTCGCTGAAGATTGGTCTCTTCAACCACGTCGGCATCCACAATGCCGATTCTTCCCACTCCTGCGGCCGCCAGGTAAAGCGAGCTTGGGCTGCCCAAGCCGCCAAGACCGATAAGAAGCACACTACCCGCCTTCAGCCGCTGCTGTGCAGCAAGGCCAAACTCGGGCAGGATCAGGTGACGTCCAAAACGCTTGAGCTCACTGCTGTTAAGGGTGGGCAACAAGGCTGTATGAGAGGACGCGTTCATCCCCCTGCCACACCTGCAATGATGTGCACCTCGTCAGTCGCGCACACCGGTGTCAGCAGTCCATCGAGCAGACGTATGTCCTGGCCGTTTTTGCTGACAATGACAAACTTGCGCAGTACTTTTCCGGAAAAAAGAAAATTTCGCAGTTCGGACGAGTCATGAATAAACCGCTCGAGAAGTTCGTCGATGCTGCTCGCCATCAGAGTAAGGCGGGCTTGCTGGTTTGAGTAGCGACGCAATGAGCTTGGCACAATCAATATGGTCATTTATAAAATCCGCAGTTGCTTCATGTCATTTACTTGCGTGCAATGACACCGTTTATCAAAAAACTACCACCTCACCCCGTCCCGCCCAAGGCCGCATTCCTAATGACTTCTCACCGACCCACAAAAAACCTAATTTAAAGCCGGCTGAAAATTACAGAAAACAGATGCCAGTCGCGCGAGTAGATTCGCAGCGCAAGATGTAAGCAAATAGTAAACAGGTCACCCGGCAAAAGCCATTGCCCGAACGGACTATTGATTCTTGAAAAGGTACTTCAGCAAAACGCAATGTTTCGCCCTTGAGCATGACACAAGCAACTGCTGCAAGCCCTGTACAGCCAGAAGCATTCACAGGATCCAAAAAAGCGAGGCCAAAAATCAACTTTCGAAAGATACCTGATAAAGATCAAGGAGCCAACATGGCCAGCATTTATAGCAGCAGGTGCAAAACCAAGTCGCAGTGCCTGTCAATTCATAATTAACTGTTCGACGCCCAGCAGAGTGTGCCGACGGACCGGTACCCCTCCGCAAAAACAACATGGTTGAAGGCAACGATTTTTGGTGCTTTAAAAAATCAAGCAGCCAATAACTGCCCGGCTATTATGGTTGCCAAGCCTGTCCTGAATTTTTAATTCAAGGCAGCTTACTGAAGCTGATCGGCCAAATCGAATACCGGTATTTCAGTCAGTGGCGTTCCCAGTTGAACCACGATAGACCTATATGATTTCAGTTCGATGTCAGAGGGGTCACCCTGATACTTGCGAAGATTTCCACCATCTTTGATATATATGACCACCGGCATGCCCGCCTGTCCCGCCACGTTTGTTCTGGTTAACGGCTGTCCCCATATTTTGAAAAATTGACCCAGCGTAACCATATTGTTGTTCACTGGCTCAACATGGATTGTTCCTGTGGCATCGTGGTTGTGGAGTGGATAAACGCAAAACGTACTGGGAACCTCATCGTTTCCTACTATTCCAATGAATGGCGGAACCGACAGCCTTACGCCATCTTTGTATATGGCAAGGTGGGAGTGGACATGATAGAGCTCCTTGAACTGGCTTTGGTTTCGAGGTCCATAGCAAAGCAGGCTGTCCACAGCATCGCCTTGACCTCCTTTGTTATTGAAAAGGTTGTCTTCGAGACCACTTTGTCCGTTTGAAGGCCCTGTCGCACCGCGCTTGATGACCACCGGTGTGGTAGACATCCGAGGTGGATCACTCCATTCAAAATTTGGTATTAGCGTCAGTGCCGAACCAATCTGAATCGTGATTTCACGGTTTGCAGTCAAGGGCAATGCCTCCAGGCTGCCGCTGTATTCTGACAGGACAGTTCCGTCCTTGACAAACACCTTCACTGCCTTGCCGGTATACCCCGCCACATTGGCTTCAGCAAGCGGCTGGCCCCATAATGCAAAAAATTGCCCGAGGGTATAGGGCTGTGCATTTCCCGCTTGGGTGCGTATTTTGCCACTGGTGTCAGACGTCAACACTGGATAAGCGCAACCTATCGCTCTTGACTCCGGATCAGCAATTCCGAGGTTGCCTTGGCTAACCAGTCCGATGTTTTCCGGCACTGTAATTTGCTGTCCGTCGACGACCAAATTCAGGTGAGCATAACTAAAAGCCGGCGAAGATTTATCCGGCTTCAAGCAGGAAAGACCCTGCACTGGCTGCCCTTGGCCGCCAGAAACAGCAGCACCCTTGGGAAAGGCGGCCATGCCAAGGCCGGTGCCATCATTCAGTACAACCGCTGCAGCCAGCTTGGGCGTTAATGGTTGTCCAATAACGTCTTGGTTAGCCGATCCTCCGCCGCATGCGTACAACGTTGAAACGCAGAGCACCCCGATTGCAATTCCGGTTAACCTTGATTTATACTGCATGCCCATATACCGCCTTTAAAACGAAAGCTTTCTAGTAAGCTTTTATCCCAGCTTATTAAACTCAAGTCTAAGGTCGGTAAAGCGGAAAGCATAGGGAGAAACTATTGCAAGAGATGTAACCATTGCAAATGGCACCCAACTCCTGAGAGCTGTCGAATACAAATCATCACATTGTTCAAATTTCTCGCTTGAAGTGCGCAGTCGTTGACCGCTTCAAGGGGTTAAAGAACCCGCGTGGCTACCGAAAAAAATGCAGCCGGGCTTATGTCAATCCCTGCAACTGCGTTGACAGTTCAACCCGGGCTTTCTTAAGTATTGAACTTGGCGCGCCAATGTAAAAAGGCTTCAAAACCTAAGTTTTGAAGCCTTTGACAATTTGTCCTGCACAATTTGAAGGTGACCGCTTATCTCAGCAGAGCCTTTGCAATTGGCTGGATTTTTTGAAGCTTAGTAGCCGCCGCGACCACCACCGCCGCCGCCGCCGTAGCCGCCGCCGCCGGAACGATCACCGCCGCCGTAGCCGCCGCCGCCAGAGCGACCGCCGCCACCGCCACCGCCGCCGTAGCCGCCGCCAGAGCGGTCACCGCCGCCGCCGCCGCCGTAGCCGCCACCGCTGCCGCCGCCACCAAAGCCGCCGGTGCGTGGAGGACGTGCCTCCATGGGACGAGCTTCATTCACAGTGATGCTGCGGCCGCCCAAAGGCTGACCGTTCATGCCGTTGATGGCTGCTTGCGCTTCTGCGTCGCTGGCCATTTCAACGAATCCAAAGCCTTTGGAGCGGCCGGTGTCGCGCTCCATCATGACTTTTGCACTGGTGACAGCGCCGAATTGGCCAAAAGACTGCTGCAGATCTTCGTCACGCACCGTGTATGGCAGGTTGCCGACGTATAGTTTGTTGCCCATGAAGGGACTCCTCTAAAACACAAAAACAAAAGCGACAGGGTCCCGAAAGCACAACAAACATCAAAAGTACTGCCGTAGCATGCGAAACTGACCGATCACCGAACCTGTACGGGTGCTTTGCATCCGTACATTGCAAATTATGCGCTAATAAACGCAAACAAGAGCGTTCCTTACGCGCAACATGCGTGTCTAGTGGTAGAAATCACAATTAAGGCGAAATTGTCGTCCGCCTGAAGTCGCTATTTATGCAGGTCAAGTCGACGATGAAGGTTTTAGCCCGTTGTCAGCGATGGGTTGGACGTCTTACAAGAAAACCAGCCGGGCAGCCGTCAGACATCACCGGAGGCATGGACCGGCACGGCAATGCCTTGCCGCTGAAAGGAACTGACCATGCCAGTTTTCCCCGCCTAAAGCGCAATCCCGGCGAGAGTTTCGTGCAAGGCGCCGCCTCGCATTTCCCACACACTAGCAGGCCTTCGACAATTCACACGGGAGTGGCTTTTAGCTGCTGGGGCCTTGTGGCTTACGCTGAAGGCTCTCCAACGACTGGAAAGCGCGTCGCGATTCAGCCTACCCGCCAAGGCTCTGGTTCGGGTCGGAATTTTTCGAACGGACCCAAGCAAAAAAGTCCTAAGGTATTGATACCTGAGGGCTTTTGGACTTCGTCGGACTTCCGCGAAACTTTATATGGTGGCCTGGGGCGGAATCGAACCACCGACACAAGGATTTTCAAACCTGCCGTCTTGCTGCACGATAGGCAAATCCAAGCGCTATGACGAGCAGGCCGTCGAGCAATGGATTC
>JACMQR010000010.1 GCA_014376885.1 Polaromonas sp. | reverse complement strand
GATCTCCTTGGCCGCCGCCGCGCTTCTTTGCGCCAGGCTTCTGACTTCAGTCGCCACCACCGCAAAGCCCCGGCCTTGCTCGCCGGCTCTTGCTGCCTCGACGGCTGCGTTGAGCGCCAAGATGTTGGTCTGAAAAGCAATGCCGTCAATCACCCCGATGATGTCGACAATCTTTTTCGACGAGGTGTTGATCGCCCCCATGGTGCCGACCACCTGCGCGACGACTGCGCCGCCTTTGACAGCCACGCTGGAGGCCGACACAGCCAGCTGGTTGGCCTGGCGCGCGTTGTCCGCGTTTTGCTTGACGGTCGACGTCAACTCCTCCATCGAGGCGGCGGTTTCTTCCAGGGACGAAGCCTGCTGCTCGGTGCGGGACGACAAATCTTGGTTTCCCGCCGCAATCTGGCCCGACGCCGTGGCTATCGTGTCCGTGCCCTGGCGCACCTGGCCGACAATGCCCACCAGGCTGGTGTTCATGTCCTTGAGCGCCTGCATCAGCTGGCCAATCTCGTCGCTGGTGCTGACCTCGACCTGGCTGGTCAGGTCGCCACTGGCCACAGCCTGGGCCACCTGGACGGCTTGCTCCAGCGGGCGGGTGATGGACCGGGTGAGCCACCACGCAATGAGCAAGCCCACCAGCATGGAAGCCAGGCTGATCAGCGCAATGCTCCACTTCGCGGTCTGGTAGGCGGCTTGTGCGGCCACCTGGCTTTGGCTGGCCCCGTCGCGCAGGGCCTGGTCGAAAACGGCGACATGCGCGATCACGGTCTTGAGCAAAGGCATGCACTCCTGCGTCAACACCGTGATGGCCTGCGTGGTTCTTTGCGAGGTGGCCAGCGCGACGACGTTATTGGCAATCGGCAGGTATTTCGCCTCCATGGTGCGCAGCTGCTCGAGCAATTGGCGCTCTGCGCCAGTGGCCGACGCCGGTTCCGCCATGATGCGCGCCAGCTGTGCCAGCCCCAGGTCGATGCCGGCCTGGGAACTCTTGACCAGCTCAATGTCGGACTTTTGCGCCGCCGGGTCGCTGACCAGTGCCAGGTTGCGGGCCGCCAGGGCGCGTATTCCAATGGCCGACTGCACACTGCTCAAGGCCTGAAGCTTGGCGCCGCCCACTTCGGTGAGAAAAGTGACCCGGTCGGAAAGCAGCGCCATCTGCCACATGCCGATGCCGGTGATGACGAGCAAAAGCGCCAGCAAGGCGCCAAAACCTAAACCCAGACGGGCCCCAATTTTCCAGTTTTTCATTGTCACTCTCGATTCAATTCATTCATGGCGGGAACGATTCACACGCCGTTTTGCCGCCTGAGCATCCGCACACTGCGTTGCTGCAGCCCCTGCGTGCTTATCGGCCGGAGGCCAGAAAACTTTAGAAATTTTTTTGCCCAGGGAAAAACACTCTTGGCCCGCGCAGTACAGCCGCTACCATTTGCGAATGGGCAACAACACATCATCACCAATCAATTTTGGCCTGGCCGGCCGCATCTGCATCGTCACCGGCGGCGCGCAGGGCATCGGCGAGGCCTGCCTGCGCCGCTTTGCCCGCGAGGGCGCGCAGGTGGTGATTGCCGACATTGACGATGTGCGCGGCGCGGCGCTCGCCGCCGAACTGGGTGGCCTGTATGGGCATTGCGATGTCGGCGACAAGGCGCAGGTCGATGCGCTGGTGGCCCAGACCCTGGCGGCGCACGGCCGCATCGACGTGCTGGTGAACAATGCCGGGATTTTCAGGGCAGCCGATTTCCTGGACATGAGCGAGGACGACTTCGATGCGGTGCTGCGGGTCAACCTCAAAGGCTCCTTTTTGATGGGCCAGGCGGTGGCGCGCGAAATGGCCCGGGCGGGCAAGGGCAGCATTGTCAACATGAGCTCGGTCAATGCGGTGCTGGCCATTCCCACGATTGCCGGCTACAACGTCAGCAAGGGCGGCATCAACCAGCTGACACGGGTCATGGCCTTGGCGCTGGCCGACCGGGGTATTCGGGTGAACGCCGTGGCCCCCGGCACCATTGCCACCGAGCTGGCGGCCAAGGCAGTGCTGACCAGCGACGAAGCGAAAGCCCGAATCATGAGCCGCACGCCAATGCGCCGCCTGGGAGAGCCAGCGGAAGTTGCCGACACGGTGGCTTTTCTGGCCAGCGATGCGGCCAGCTACATCACTGGCGAGATCGTGGTGGTCGACGGTGGGCGACTGACGCTGAACTACACCATGGCGCCGTAAAGCGCTGCTCAGGGCGTGGCGGCGGTCTGCGGATCATCCTCAGCGCGAAACACAATGAAGGTGTTCATCAAGAAATTGGCACCAAACGCAATGCCCACACCGCCGATCTTGGCCAGCGTGGGCGCGGCCGCAAACAGATGCACCAGCCACCAGGTCACGCCGGCGTTGATGCACAGGCCGACCAGGGCAAACAGCAAAAACCGGCTGGCGCGGCGCAGCGAGCGCCACTGCCGCCGGTACACCCACACCGACGACAGCGTGTAGTTGACCACCGCCGCCACCAGAAAACTGGCAACGGCTGGCAGCAAAATGCCGTCCATCCTGGACACCAGCAGGTGGAACAGGCCGATGTCGACCACCGCCGCCAGGCCGCCGACCAGCAGGTAGCCCAGCGCCTGCCGGGCCAGCGCTGGCGCGCGCCGGGCGCTCACGCGGCGCTTGCCCGGACGGCCACAGGCGCCAGCAGGGGCGCAAACACCGGGTCATCGTAGGCGCGAAAAGTGTCGAATTCCGGATGCAGCGTGCGGGTCCGGATCAGGGCGCGCATGCCCGCATTGCGAGCAGCCGCAGCATCGCGGTCAAACCGGTCGCCCACCATCAACGCGCGCTCGGCCGGCAGGCCCGTCTGGCGCAAAATAGCCAGCAGGCCGCGCGGGTCGGGCTTGAGCCGGGCAATGTCCGCATCGGTGGCGCATACCACCGGCGCGGCCTGCAGCCCCAAAGCGGCCAGCTTGTCCTTGGCCGGATAGTCGGAAAACACCGCTATTTGCTTGCCGGCGCTGCGCAAGCCGGCAAACAGACGGTCCAGGTGCGGATACCGGCAACCGGCCAGAAAAGGCAGCGGCTGGCGCTCCATCCAGTCGGTAGCCAATGCGCGCACGTCGTCTTCGCTCTTGTTGTGGCGAACGGCAGTCCGGGCGTATTGAAGGCGCATGAAATCTGGCTCGGGATGGTCGCCCAGGGCTTCGCGCACCTGCCGAAAGGTCTGCAGTGTGCGCAGTGTGTCCAGGCTGCGGCTTTTCCAGGTGGCCGCCAGCAGGCGGCGCAGCATGAGCAGCCGCAGGCGCTTTTGGTCATACAGCGTGCCATCCACATCGAACACCACCAGGTCGATGTCTTTCCAGTTCAGCAAGGAACGCAATTGGTTTTCTCCAGCATCAAGGCAGGGCGCAATGGCGCGTGGCCGGTGCGCGAAAAAGCGCTGAGCCGCGGGTTGCCACCGCCCGGAGCGCCTGCCCGATTGTGCACAGCCTGCCAGGTCATGGCGCAGGCGCCGCAGACAGCGGCGTGAACCGGTAGGGCAGCGTGTCATCAGCGCCATCGCCAAGGCGGCTGCGGGCAGCGCTTTGCGGATCAAGCCATTCAAACTCCCACACCCGGCGGCCGGCGAAGTAGGCCACAAGACGGGCATCTTTTTCAGCACCCAGCCGGTGCGCCCAGACAATTTCCGAGCTGTCGATGTCGGCGTCGTTGTGGACCATCTCATAGCCGGTCGGGTTGTAGGGACCGTCTTTGACCAACACCAGATCACGCCCCGGGCTTTGCAGGAGCTGCGCTTGCAGGGCTGGCCGCAGCTTGTCGAACTTGACGGTGCAACAGGTCGCCTGCAGGGACGTTCTGCCCATCAAAGACGCTCCCGACACGACAGAAACCACCGGCAGGGCAAACATGGCCAGGGTGGCCAGCGGCATGGCGCGGGCCAGGAACAGCGCCGCTGGGAGTTTGTCTGGATCGCGCATGCGCAGCCAGTCAAAGCCGCGCATCGTCAAGACCAGCAGCAACGGAAAAAGCGGTGCGGTGTACTGCGGAAAGTTCCAGGTCTCCAGGAGGTAGCCCGCAAAGAAGAACACCGGCGCGCCCCAGAGGAAATATTCGCGCCTGGCCGTCCAGAGTCCGGCAAAAAAGGCCACCGACAAAATCGCCCCGACATAAAAATTCCAGGTGTGAAAAATCTTGGCCAGGCCGCTGCGCAGCAGCGACAGGAGCGAGTCCCGGGAGCCGTAACTGGTGGCTTCCTCAACAAAGTAATTCTTGAAGTAGGCCGGTCCCTGGTGCAACGATTTCAGCGGCGGCGAGATCAGGAAAGCCGGGGCTATCGCATAGGTTTCGCGATTGAGTTCATAGGCCGCCTTGAACCGGTTGCCGGTGGTGGCCAGGTTGTACTGGAGCAAAAAGGCACCGCCCGCCCCCACCATCAGCACCACTGGCAGCACCACCTTGAAAACCACCGGCCGGGCAGCGCTCCAGCGGCGATGAATCATGCTGCCCAGCAGCACCACGGCCACTGGAATGCACAGCAGCGCGCCTTCGTAAGGCCGGCTGGTCATCAAAATTACAGCCCCCAGGCCCATCAGCAGCCCGCCCTGCCAGCGCGGCTGGCGAAGAACGCGCGGCAACGCACCCACCACCAGCATGGCCCCCAGCGCGGTGAACGCGCCACCATAGTAGGTGTTGATCCAGCCGCTGAACACAGCCAGCCTGAGCGTGACCAGTACGCCGCCGAGCAGGGCCATGGGCATCGAAACCCAGCCTTGCAGCATCCAGGTGGCGGCCATGCACATCAGCACCATGCTCAGCCACACGCCAACCCAGGCATTGCTGGCAATCAGGAGGCCGGCGGCCAGCGGCGCGCCCCGGCCCGGAAAATACATCGACGCATAGCTGGGCAGCTGGTTGACATAGAAGGTTTCGAAATGCGGCCAGAACAGGTGGGTCGGGTTGGCCAGCCGCCCCAGCGCCAGGGTCTGGCCTTGCAGCAGGATGCTGGTTTCGTCGAACACCGAGGCGCTGGGCGCACCCAGCCAGGGAAGCATCAGTGCGCGCAGCACCAGCGCCAGCAGGCCGACCGCCAAGATTTGCCGTCCCGGCTGGTTGGCCAGCCCGGCAAAGGAGCGCTCGATGCGTTCAAAGGCGCGGCTGCCCAGGCGCGGGGCGGTGAACGCCAGCAGGATCAACAAACCGGCCAGAGCGACCTCGGCCAGCGTGAAAAGGCCGATCGACTTGCTTAAAAACTCGACCAGTTCAGCAAACGACTTGGGCGGAAATGGCACCTTGTTCATGGGCCGTCGGGCGGCAAGCACCCCGCCCCTGCCCGAAGGCCAGGAACTGCCAGCATCAGCGCGCCGGACTGATGTTGAGCGTGTTTTGCACGGTCAGGAAATGCGGCTCGCTCAGTCCATGAAGGACCGGCAGGTCGACAAAGCTCAGCACCGCCAGGGCCAGCACCGTGGCCGAGCTGATGCCCATGAGGCTTTTTTCCCGGAACAGCTTTTCCGGCTTTTGCGCCACCGAGCCGCTGCGCAGCGACAGCTTGAGGTAGTGGGCGAACAGCATGATGATGAACGGAAACGCCAGCACGTACTCGATCCGGTACTTCACCAGAAAAATACCCATCAGGAAGGTTGCCGACAGCGCATAGACAAAGCAGGAAATCGTCAACCGCTCTTCGGTGTAATGCTGGAACGACCGGCGGTAGCGATGCAGCACCGCCACGCCGGGGCCGGCAGAAATTTCGCGGTATTCGGACAGACGCTTGGCGCCCATCAGGAACGCGCCGCCCATCCAGTAGGCCAGCAGCAGCGACACCGGCGCGACGGTGGACTGGTCAATCATGGCCCAGCCGAGCATCAGGCGGATGGGGTTGTTGATGGATTCGGACAGCACGTCCAGATAGGCCTTGTCCTTGGAGCGAATCGGCCTGACGTTGTACACCACCCCGGAAATCCAGAACAGCAGGCTGACGACAAAAAACACCGGCCCGATCAGGTAGGCCAGACCCAGCCCGACCACGCTGCAGGCCGCATAGGCGGTGTACACCGGCACCGGCGACATTTTCTTGTGCGCTGCCGGCCGGCCAGACTTGTCCGGGTGGAAGGCGTCGAATTCGCGGTCCAGCCACTCATTGATCAGGTAGTTGGACGAGGCGATCAGCACGGCGCTGACAAAGCCGAGCAAGATGGACCACCAGGCGTCGGCCAGCGGCGGGCTGCGCAGCACATAGGCCAGCACCAGGCCCGGCACAATGAAAACATGCTTGGTCATATGGTCCAGCCGGGCCATTTGCAGGTAATCGGTCCAGCGGGCCTGGTTTGCCGGTTCAGGCGCGGTTTCGGGAAACGGTCGGACAGCGCTCATGGAAAGACTCCTTCGAAATAAGTAATGAAATGGAGGAAAGCGAATGCCGCTGTCAGCTCCAGGGTGGGGGTGGCTACAAATTGCCTTTTTGCAGCAACGGCAGCGTTGCAGCCAGGGAAACGGTGTCGGCGCGGCTGGCCAGGGCGCCCTGGGCTCGGGCGCGCGCCAGGGTTGCCAGCGCCATGAACGGCAGCAGCCAGACCACGCGGGCCTGAAAGCGGTCCATGGACGAGGCCAGCGTGGCGCAGATCACCGCGTTGGCCACCACGCCGGCCACGACCAGCCAGACAAAGTTGGCAAAGCGCTGGCGCGCCGGATCTGCAGGCGGCGCTGCGCTGCCCCCGGAGCGCAACCATTCACCGATCAGCACCACCAGCGACGCCAGCGCCAACGCATAGGTGGACACCGTCAGCCAAGTGTTCAGCGACGCCTGCTGCGAGGCGGCGCGGCTGGCCTGCATGTCGGCAAAAATACTGTCCGGCACGCGCCCTTCGAACATCGCCAGGCCGCGGCTGCCATAGGCCGAAATGTCCACCCGGAAATTGACCAGCTGGCGCAGCACATCGGCGCCGATGCCGCGCACAACGCCTGCCGGATCGAAGCGGATCACCGCGCCGACAAAGCGCAGCTGCTCGTCCGACAGGCGCCGCTTGGCCGGCCCATCGGCCAGGGCGAATGCCCCTTTTTCGGGATCGGTCGAAAACAAGAAATCGTCCCAGGCCGTCGGGTAGTTCGGCAAATAGGCGCATGCGGCGAATCCCGATCCAGGGCAGCTTTGCTTAAGGTAGGCAGTGCCGGGCCCCAAGTCGATCAGGCGCGCCATCGGGTGGGGCAGGCGCATGGGCGGAGCGCCGACGGCCATCGTCACCGCCTTGCCAAACGCCCATTCAGCGGCGACCGCACCGGCAACGCAGCCGGCCGTCACCACCAGCGCCGCCACCGACAAGCCGCGCCAGCGGCGGCCCAGCCAGCGCGCCGCCAGCGCCAGCAGCAGCAGCAAGGCGGCCAGCGCCACATGGCTGGCATGGGCCAGCAGCCCGAAAAGCAGGATCAGGGAAAGCATCCAGCGCTGGCTGCGGCCCAGCTGCGGCCAGTAGACCGCCAGCGCGCCAAAGCACAAGATCACCAGGGGCGCAAACACATCGGGCATCAAAAACCCGGTGTAGACCCCTAGCGGCGTCAACAAGCTCAAGGCGGCCGCAATGCCAATGACCTGGCGGCTGCCCAAACCCCACAGCCGGCCCATCAGCAGCTGCAGCACATAGGCAACAGCCAGGGCCTGGACAGCCACCGTCAGCCACATTTTTCCCGCCAGAAATCCGGCATAGACCAATGCGCCGTAGTACACCGAGCGGCCGGCCAGAACCACCTTGTCCTCAATGGACGTCAGCGCTTTCATCCGCTTGGGCGATTCAGCCGCGCCCTGGGTGGCTGCGCCTTGGGCGCTGTCGGCCTGCGGCGCCGGCAGCCATGGCTTGAAGGTCGCCGGACCCAGCACGCGGCTGGCGCCCATCTCGGCGCCGCGCAGGTAGGTGGGCGTGTCAGGATAGAAAAAAGCCTGTCCGTTCCACAGCGCCGCCAGGCACAGCAGCAGGGCCGCGGCAAGTAAAGCCCCGGCCTGGCGCAGCCATGAACTCGAACTACTGGTTTGCATGCATCTGGCCTCAGGTTAGGAACAACAGGACTTTTCGCCGGCGGCTGCCGGACTGCCGTTGGCTGGCCCGGGCTGGTGCAGCGCGCTAAAAAAATGACAGTCGGCAGGCGGGCGGCCAGGCATTCCGGCTGGAAGCACGGACGCAGGCAATTCTGAAAAAATCAGAACACTGAGTGTCCCGGCTGCAGCAGATGCCGCCAATAGTCCAAATGACCCATGAGCCTGAAGGGTTGACTCGGGGTTACCCACTTGCTGAGCGGCTGCAGCCTGTGGCTTGCCAGAGCTTGGTTTCAGGTGCCTTGAACTTACATATTCAACGGTCTGGCAAGGCTACTTTCCCTTACTTAAAGCATCTGCTCAGCTGATCGGAGTAAAAATATTCGCGCAAACCGGTTTTTTTCAAAATGGCTCCGGACCCATGGCGAAATTGCGCGCCGGCCAACTCAAGAACCGGCCGGGGTGCCGGCAGCAGGCTGGATGTGTGCATGAATGGCACAAATTCACGAGTCAATTCATGAGACGTCAGCGGCTGCGCCCCGGTGCACACCTTGGGTTTGCTGTTTTTTGGCGCAGCGGCCTGCCTGCCCTGCGGCCGCTTGCACAAAGATAACGAGAAAGCGCGCGTAGGTGCTTGCAGCGGCTTGCAGGCCGCAGTGCGGACGACTGGGTGCGAACCGCCGCAAGACGGCGCCCTAGCATGTCGTTCGGCCCAGGCCTACAGTGGGCCGGCGCCGCCAGGCGCAAAGTGGCGTTTTTTGGGAGCCTGACTGTGAAAACCATCTGGAAACTGGTGCTGACCCAAGGTTTGCTTGCCGGCAGCCTGGCCAGCATCTTCTCGGCCGCCATGATGGCGATGGCCGGACGGCGCGAATCGGCTGGCGCTAGCGCGCCACTCAAGGCAGCCAGCCGCTGGCTTGAAGGCCAGGAAGCCTTCGAGCGGCGACGTGGCGCAGACCCGTCCCCCACCGCGCTGGGTTTCCTGATCCACCACGGCGCTGCAACGCTCTGGGCGGCGGCCCATGCGGCACTGGCCAGCCAGACGCCCGCACTGCGCTCTGTGCCAGGCGTGCTGCTTGGCGCGGCGGCAACCGGCGGGGCGGCATATGCGGCCGACGTCCTGCTGACGCCGCCCCGCTTCACGCTGGTCGGCGAGCGCCCGCTCTCAGGCGACGCCCGGATGGCGGTGTATGCCGCGCTGGCCTTTGGCCTGGCAGTGGGCGCGCTGGCGCTGCGCGGCGACTATGCCGGCCATGAACATCCAGACAGGGGAAAAAATCTGCCCGCGCCGCCTGCCGCTCCGCGCATCGTGCGCCATGTGCGGGCCGGCCGGATTTAGCGCCGCCCGGGCAACTTCAGGCTTTTTTCAGGATTTTCCAGGCGCTGCTTGCCTGCTCCGGTGGCGCTGGGGCGCTGGCTACCAGCCCTTTTTTTGCTATGCAATCAATAGCTGCTTTTCCATGCTGAACAAGCGCCAACAGCATTTTTCAAGCGAAAAATCGTTTTGTGGCCTAACGCTTTGGCCCAGGACCGTCAGGCAGACGAAAAATCAATGCGCCACCCGAAAGCGCGTGCCCCGAAAACTGAACACCGAACCCTTGGCCTGGATTTCTTCCAATGTCACCTCCGGCGCCACCACACTGCCCTGCGGGAGAACCTGGTTGTTCACCAGCAGCAGGCGCTGGTCCGGATTTTTCGAATACACCGAACCGGTGATGGCCAGCGCCGGAATCTGCCGGCGCAGGTCCTCGGGCAGGTCGCCGAACGACCGCACGGCGGGCAGCGCCGCCGGGCCTGGCGCTTGCCTGGCGACCGGGTCAGGCTTGGCTTTGGGCGGCGGTGCAACTGCCACCGCCCGTGCCGATGGCGCCGGCCGGGACGCGGGTTGCGCGCTCACTGGCGCAGGCGCAGGAGCAGACTGTGCTGCCGCAGCGGGCGGCGGCGCCGGCGCAGCAGCGGGCAGCGTCAAGGAAGCGGGGGCCGGGGGCTTTGGCATGGCCGGCTCCGTGGCGGCCAGGCGCGTGGCGGCTGTTGGCGTTTGCCAGGCCCACAGGCCAGCCGCTACAGCGCCCGCCAGCGCCAGCGCGGCGGCAGCGGCCATCCAGACGCGATGCGGCAGGCGGTAGGCCGGCGGGGCTGCCAGGCTGCTGACCGGCCGGGCGTGCAGGCCGGGCACCGTGCCACGTTCGCGTTCGCGCTCGGCATCGGCGCGCTTGAGAGCATCAAGGATGTAGGACATAGGTTTACCGGACTGATTGCAGGGGGGTTTGCAAGCGCGGCGCGTCTGCATTCACCGCGCTGTCGATCTGCATGAATGTCATGGGGCCGGGCTGCCCGTCGACATCAAGCCCCCGGGCGCGCTGAAAAGCCCGGACGCGCGCGCGCAGGGCCGCGTCCAGAACCGCCGGCGAGGCCGCCGGTGCGGGCAGCGCTGAAGCGCCCTCCAGCACGGCGAGCTGACTGGCAAGCTGCTCGACCACTGGTCCGGCCTGCAAGCCGGCCGCATAGCCCGGCGGCGGACGCCAGAAGGTTGCGAATTCGCCGCGCCACAGCCGGGCCAGCGACACCAGCCTGACCCGATGGAAATCAGCCCCGACCTGCAGCGTAGCCGTCTGGTCCCCCAGGCCGGCAAGAACGGCATAGACCGGCGGGCCATTGGCCGGGCGCAACGTCACGATGCCGGGGCGGTCGAGCTGGCGCAGCAGCAGCACAGTGAGGCTGTCGGAGCGGTAGCACAGCAGCTGCTGCGCGCTCGCGGTCCGGCAAGGGTCATCGTTCGGCGAGCCAAGGCTCAGCTTCCAGGCGGGCGCCAGTTCCCGCCAGGCGGCATTCATGTCGACCGGCAGTCGGGCCAGCAGGTCCTCGACGTCCAGCGCCGGGGTTGGG
>JACMQR010000103.1 GCA_014376885.1 Polaromonas sp. | reverse complement strand
TACGGGCCAGATGCGCGCCAGCGGCTCGATGTGTACCAGCCCGCCGCGGCGCTGCGCAAGGCGCCGATGGTGGTGTTTTTCTACGGTGGCAGCTGGTCGTCGGGCGCGCGCGGCGACTACCGCTTTGTCGGCGAGGCGCTGGCGTCCTGCGGCATCGTCGCGGTGCTGGCCGACTACCGGCTCAGCCCGGCGTTTCGCTACCCGGCGTTTGTCGAGGACAGCGCCGGCGCGGTGCGCTGGGCTTTTGACCATGCCGAGCAATTCGGCGCCGACGCGCGGCGCATCCTGGTCATGGGCCACAGCGCCGGCGCTTACAACGCGGCCATGCTGGCCCTGGATGCGCGCTGGCTGGCCGCGGTCGGCCTGAGCCCGGCGCGCCTGGCTGGCTGGATCGGGCTGGCCGGGCCGTACGATTTTCTGCCGATTGGCGACCCCCAGACCCAGGTTGCCTTCAACTGGCCCGCCACCTTTCCGGACAGCCAGCCGCTGGCCTATGCGTCTGCTGCCTCGCCGCCGGCGTTGCTGCTGGCGCCGCGCCGGGACACGGTCGTCAACCCTGAGCGCAGCACGCTGGCCATGGCCGAGCGGCTCCGGCAAAGCGGCGTGCGGGTCGAGTTCGCGCTGCTCGACGGCGTCAGCCATGTCACATTGCTCGCGTCGATGGCGCAGGTGCTCAGAAGCCGGGCGCCGGTGCTGGCGCGGGTGAGCGGCTTCGTGCAGTCAACCAGCTGACAGCCCCGTCCACGCCGCCGGCCACCGTCCAGCACAACCAGGCGGTCCACAGGGTGTGGCTCATGTAGTGGGCGCCGCGCACCTGCTGCGCCAGGCCCAGCACCAGGCCGGCCAGCAGCGAGCCGGCCAGCCAGCGCCAGGCGGGGGCGGGCAGCGCCCGCCGGAAGGCAAAAAACCCGCCGACGAAGGCAAAACCGGCCGAGGCATGGCCGGCCGGAAAGCAGCCGCCGCCGCCGCCGTCGCGCAGGCCCCAGGCCCAGTGCGACACATACGCGGCCGCGCCGCCAAAAGCCTGCAGGTCCCAGGGGCAACTGGTGTGGCTGTAGCGCTTGATGGCCGAGACGACCAGCAACGCGGCCAGTGTGCTCACCGCCAGCTGCGCCCGCCGCGCCCGGGGCAGGCGTTTGAGGTGGCCCAGGGGCAAAAACACGCCGGCCAGCAAATACAGCTCCAGCGCCCAGGGCCACAGCCGGAGGTCGTCATGCAGCCAGGTGCGCCACAGCCAGTGGCTCTCCCGCGCAAAGCCGCTGGCCGACCCGAACCAGTGCGCCATGGCCAGGTCCAGGCTTGAAAAGTCCCACAGCAGGAGCAATAAAAAACTGCCTGCTGTGACGCCTGAAAAGCGTGCCTGGAAGCTGGCGGCGACAGCGCGGGCCGGGGGCGTGACCAGCGGCGGCGGCAGGGACGAAGAAGGCAGCAGATCAGGCATGCAGGCATCAAGCAGGTTCAGGCGCGGCACGCCCCGGGAATTGACGGGAAAACAGCTGCCAAAGCTTAAGCCATTTCAAAGGCGGCGCAAACGCGGCAGTCGTGCGGTGTCCGCCCCGGCGGGCCAGCTGCGCTTTGCAGCGGCTGCAGGGGCCTGACGGACTATTGGCAGCCACTAGAATCAAGGATAAGGTTGCCCGGCGGTGGCTGCTGGCCGCCAGCACCCAGGCCGGCAGCTGCTGCGCCGGCCACCGCGCCTCACATGTTCAATCTTCAAAGGATACACACACCATGGCACTCGTTTCGATGCGCGAACTGCTGGACCACGCTGCTGCCAATGGCTACGGCATTCCGGCTTTCAACGTCAATAACCTCGAGCAGGTCCAGGCGGTGATGGCCGCCGCCGACGAGGTCGGCGCGCCGGTCATCCTGCAGGCCAGCGCCGGCGCGCGCAAGTACGCCGGCGAAGCCTTCATCAAGCACCTGATCCTGGCCGCCGTCGAGGCCTATCCGCACATTCCGCTGGTGATGCACCAGGACCACGGCCAGAGCCCGGCCGTCTGCCAGGGCGCGATCGACCTGGGTTTCAGCTCGGTGATGATGGACGGCAGCCTGGAATCCGACGGCAAGACGATTGCCAGCTTCGACTACAACGTCGAGGTCACCCGCAAGGTGGTCGACATGGCGCATGCCACCGGCGTGTCGGTCGAGGGCGAGCTCGGCTGCCTGGGCAGCCTGGAGACCATGCAGGGCGACAAGGAGGACGGCCACGGCACCGACGCCGTCATGACGCACGACCAGCTGCTGACCGACCCCGAGGAAGCGGCCGAGTTCGTCAAGCGCACCCAGCTTGACGCGCTGGCCATTGCCATCGGCACCAGCCACGGCGCCTACAAGTTCACCCGCAAGCCCACCGGCGACATCCTGGCCATCGAGCGCGTCAAGGAAATCCACCGCCGTATTCCCAACACCCACCTGGTGATGCACGGCTCGTCAAGCGTGCCGCAGGACCTGCTGGCGCAGATCAACCAGTATGGCGGCCACATGAAGGAAACCTACGGCGTGCCGGTCGAGGAAATCCAGAAAGCCATCCAGTTCGGCGTTCGCAAGATCAACATCGACACCGACATCCGCCTGGCCATGACCGGCGCGGTGCGCAAGTTCCTGGCCGAGAAC
>JACMQR010000102.1 GCA_014376885.1 Polaromonas sp. | reverse complement strand
ATAGAAGAAAAGAAAGCGCCCCATGCTGCTTAGCCTGGCCCAGTGGCTCCAGACCCTTTCGCCCGATCTGGGATTCCTGCGGGTGTTCCAGTACCTGACGCTGCGCGCTGTCATGGCCGCGCTCACCGCGCTGCTGATCGGACTGCTGGCCGGGCCGTTCGTCATCCGCCGCCTGATTGCCCTCAAGATCGGCCAGCCGATCCGCGAGTACGCCATGCAGACGCACCTGAGCAAAAGCGGCACGCCGACCATGGGCGGCGTGCTGATCCTGATGGCGATCGGCATTTCGACCCTGCTGTGGTTTGACCTGGCCAACCGCTTTGTCTGGATCGTGCTGCTGGTCACCCTGGGCTTTGGCGCCATCGGCTGGGCGGACGACTGGCGCAAGGTGGTGCTCAAGGATCCGGAGGGCATGCGCTCGCGGGAAAAGTACCTGTGGCAGTCGGTCGTCGGACTGGTCGCGGCGCTGTACCTGGTGTTCAGCATTTCGGAAAGCTCCAACCTGCGGGTGCTGGAGCTGTTCGTCAGCTGGGTGCAGTCGGGATTCGATGTCGACCTGCCGCCCAAAGCCGGCCTGCTGGTGCCGTTTGTCAAGGAAGTGAGCTATCCGCTGGGCGTCTTCGGCTTTGTCATCCTGACCTATCTGGTCATTGTCGGCTCGAGCAACGCGGTCAACCTGACCGACGGACTCGATGGCCTGGCGATCATGCCGGTGGTCATGGTCGGCTCCTCGCTGGGCGTGTTTGCCTATGTGACCGGCAGTTCGGTGTATTCCAAGTACCTGCTGTTTCCCCATATTCCGGGATCGGGCGAGTTGCTGATCTTTTGCTCTGCCATGGCTGGTGCCGGCCTGGCCTTCTTGTGGTTCAACACCCATCCGGCCCAGGTCTTCATGGGCGACGTGCGCGCGCTGGCGCTGGGTGCGGCGCTGGGCACCATCGCGGTCATCGTGCGCCAAGAGATCGTGCTGGCCATCATGGGCGGCATTTTTGTCGTCGAGGCCCTGTCGGTCATGCTCCAGGTCACTTGGTTCAAGTACACCAAGCGGCGCTACGGCCAGGGCCGGCGACTGCTGCAGATGGCGCCGCTGCACCACCACTTTGAAAAATGCGGCTGGAAGGAAACGCAGGTGGTCGTGCGCTTCTGGATCATCACCATGCTGCTGTGCCTGGTCGGCCTGTCAACCCTCAAGCTCAGATGAAAAACCTGGCGAACCACCGCATTCTTGTGCTCGGGCTGGGCGCTTCGGGCCTGGCACTGGCGCGCTGGTGCGCACGCTGTGGCGCGGACGTCACCGTGGCCGACACGCGGCCGGCGCCGCCGCAGCTCGCCGCCCTGCAGGCCAGCGTGCCGAAAGCCCGCTTCGTCCATGCGCCGATGGACGCTGCCCTGCTCGATCTCCAGCCGTTCGACCGGCTGCTGAAAAGCCCCGGTTTGTCGCCCGCGTCGATCCGCGGTGTCGTGCAGGCGGCGCAGGCGCAGGGTATCGCATCGGGCAATGAGCTGAGCTTGTTTGCAGAGGCGCTGGCCGACTTGCAGGCGGACACGGCCTATTCGCCCCAAGTCATCGGCATCACCGGCACCAACGGCAAGACCACGGTGACGTCGCTCACGGGCTTGCTGGTTGAACGCGCCGGCCGGTCGGTGGCCGTGGCCGGCAATATCGGCCCGACACTGCTCGGCACCCTGGCCGAAAAGCTCGATGCGCAGGCCAGCGACCCGTCTGCGGCCTTGCCCGATGTCTGGGTCCTGGAGCTGTCGAGTTTTCAGTTGGAGGGCGTGACGAATTTCGAGCCGAGCGTGGCAACGGTGCTGAACATCACCCAGGATCACCTGGACTGGCATGAAAGTCTGCCGGCCTACATGGCGGCCAAGCAGCAGGTCTATGGCCGCAGCGGGCTTATGCTGCTCAATCGGGATGATCCGCTGGCCATGACGGCTTTGCCCGGCCTGGTCAAGGGAAAAGCCCGCCGCAACTACCGGACCTTTGGCGCCGACGAGCCCAGGCGGCCGGGCGACTATGGCATCGAGACCGTCAACGGCATGGCCTGGCTGGTGCGCGCCGCCGAGGCCGACGAGCCCCTCAGGGGTCGCCGGGCCGAAGCGCCGGCGCTGCACCTGCAGCGCCTGATGCCGGTCGACGCCCTGCGCATTCGCGGCCGCCACAATGCGGCCAATGCGCTGGCTGCCCTGGCTCTGGCGTCTGGCGCTGGCTGCCCGCTGGCACCCATGCTGCATGGCCTGCGCGACTACCGGGGCGAGCCGCACCGGCTGGAGTCGGTCGCGGTGCTGGACGGCGTGGAGTATTTTGACGACAGCAAGGGCACCAATGTCGGCGCCACCGCCGCAGCGCTGAACGGCCTGGGCAGCGAGCGCCGGCTGGTGTTGATTCTGGGCGGCGACGGCAAGGGGCAGGACTTCACGCCGCTGGCCGGCCCGGTGGCCCGCCATGCGCGCGCGGTGGTGCTGATCGGCCGTGATGCGCCGCTCATCAAGGCCGCCCTGCAGGGTACGGGAGTCGCGCTGCTGGAGGCCGGCTCCCTGCCACAGGCGGTCGATCTGGCAGCGCAGCAGGCGCAGCCGGGCGATGCGGTCGTCATGTCACCGGCCTGCGCAAGCTTTGACATGTTTGATGACTACGAGCACCGGGCCCGGGTGTTTTGCGATGCGGTACGCGGCCTGGCCAGCCTGCAGGGAGCGGTTCTATGACGCTCAAGGCGCGTTCTTTTGGCTGGGTGCAGGGCCGTTTTTCAGGTTTCGGCAAGGCCGCTTCCGAGGCCTTGCCGGTGCGCCTGGGCGGCCGCAGCCTGCCGGTGAACGTGGTGACGCCGGTTCGGCTGTCCGGTCTGGACTGGCCGCTGGTCTGGATCACGGTCGCGCTGCTGCTGTCCGGGCTGGTCATGGTGTATTCGGCCAGTGTGGCCATGCCGGACAACCCCAAGTTCGCCCGCTATGCGCACACCTTTTTTCTGACCCGGCACCTGCTCGCCCTGCTGATTGCAGCGATTGCCGCCTATGCGGCCTTTCAAATTCCCATGTCGACCTGGGAAAAGTACGCCCCCTGGCTGTTCGTGATGTCGCTGGTGCTGCTGGGGCTGGTGCTGGTGCCCTTCATCGGCAAGGGCGTCAACGGCGCCCGGCGCTGGATTCCTTTGGGCGTGATGAATTTCCAGCCCTCGGAGCTGGCGAAATTCGCGGTGCTCTTGTATGCAGCCAACTACATGGTGCGCAAGATGGATGTGAAAGAGCGCTTTTTTCGTGCGGTCCTGCCGATGGCCTTTGCGGTCGGCATTGTGGGTGTGCTGCTGCTGGCCGAGCCCGACATGGGCGCGTTCATCGTGATTTCCGTCATTGCCATGGGCATTCTTTTTCTCGGGGGCGTCAATGCCCGGATGTTCTTTGTGATTGCCGCCGTGGTGGCGGTGGCCTTTGGCATGATGGTGATGTTCAGCGAATGGCGGCGCGAACGGATTTTTGCCTACATGGACCCGTGGAACGAAAAGTACTCCATGGGCAAGGGCTACCAGCTGTCGCACTCGCTGATTGCCTTCGGTCGGGGCGAGATCTTTGGCGTCGGCCTGGGTGGCAGCATCGAAAAACTGCACTGGCTGCCCGAGGCGCACACCGACTTCCTGATGGCCGTGATCGGCGAGGAGTTCGGCCTGGTCGGCGTGCTGGTGGTGATCGGGATGTTCCTGTGGATGATCCGGCGCATCATGCACATCGGCCGCCAGTCGATCGCGCTGGACCGGTTGTTTTCCGGGCTGGTGGCCCAGGGCGTCGGCATCTGGATGGGTTTTCAAACCTTCATCAACATCGGCGTGAACCTGGGCGCCTTGCCAACCAAGGGCCTGACCTTGCCGCTGATGAGCTATGGCGGCTCGGCCATCGTGATGAACCTGATCGCGCTGGCGGTGGTGCTGCGCATCGACTATGAAAACCGCGTGCTGATGCGCGGAGGTCGGGTATGAACCGGCAGCGCTGCGCTTTGATCATGGCTGGCGGCACCGGCGGGCATATCTTTCCCGGCCTGGCCGTGGCTGAGAGCTTGCGCGAGCGCGGCTGGCGTGTTCACTGGCTGGGCGGCACGGGCAGCGCGGATCGCCCGAGCATGGAAAGCCAGCTGGTGCCGCCGCGCGGCTTTGCTTTCGAGTCGATCGACTTTTCCGGCGTCCGCGGCAAGGGCCCCATCACCCTGGCGCTGCTGCCGCTGCGCTTGCTCAAGGCTTTCTGGCAAAGCGTGCGGGTGCTCCGCCGTGTCCAGCCCGATGTGGTGGTCGGCCTGGGCGGCTACATCGCCTTTCCGGCCGGCATGATGAGCGTGCTGCTGGGCAAGCCCTTGATCCTGCACGAACAAAATTCGGTGGCCGGCCTGGTCAACAAGCTGCTGGCCCGCGTGGCCGACCGTGTCTTCACCGCGTTTCCCGATGCCTTGAAAAATGCCCAATGGGTGGGCAATCCGCTGCGGCCGGCTTTTGCCCGCCAGCCTGAGCCAGCCGTTCGCTTTGCCAACCGCTGCGGGCCGCTCAAGGTGCTGGTGATCGGCGGCAGCCTGGGGGCGGCGGCGCTGAACGAGTTGGTTCCGAAGGCGCTGGCGTTGATTCCCCTTGCGGCCCGGCCCCATGTCACCCACCAAAGCGGCGCCCGCCAGCTCGACGCCTTGCGCGCCAACTACCAGGCCGCCGGGGTGGCCGCCGAGCTGACGCCGTTCATCGACGACACGGCCCGGGCCTTTGCCGATGCCGACCTGATCATCTGCCGCGCCGGCGCCAGCACGGTGACTGAAATCGCCGCCGTCGGCGCCGCGGCGCTGTTTGTTCCCTTTCCGTCGGCGGTGGACGACCACCAGACCGCCAACGCGAAATTTCTTGTCACAAATGGGGGCGGCTGGCTGGTGCAACAGCATGACCTGACACCTTCGATTCT
>JACMQR010000009.1 GCA_014376885.1 Polaromonas sp. | reverse complement strand
TCTTGATGGTGCTGCGCAACGTGCGGCGTTTTTTCATGGCCGAGCATTCGCATGAGTACCCGATGTGCTCGCAGCTGGCCGCCGGCTGGGACAAGCCGTGGATTTTGTACATCGCCGCGCTGTTCCACGACATTGCCAAGGGGCGCGGCGGCGACCATTCGGAGCTGGGCCGCAAGGATGTGCGGATTTTCTGCCGCCAGCATGGCATTGCCGCCGACGACACCCGGCTGATCGAATTTCTGGTGGGCGAGCACCTGAGCATGGGCCATGCGGCGCAAAAGCAGGACCTGAGCAATCCAGAAGTGATTGCCGCGTTTGCCAAACGGGTCGGCAACGAACGCTGCCTGACAGCGCTGTACCTGCTGACGGTGGCCGACATCCGCGGCACCAGTCCGAAGGTCTGGAATGCCTGGAAAGGCAAGCTGCTCGAAGACCTGTACCGCTACACGCTGCGCGTGCTGGGCGGCCGCGCGCCGGATGCCGCCGCCGAGATCGAGGCCCGCAAGCGCGGCGCCCTGACGCTGCTGGCGCTGCACGCCGAGCCGTTTGAGGCCTACAAGGCGCTGTGGGACACGCTGGACGTGAGCTATTTCATGCGCCACGAGGCGGCCGACATTGCCTGGCACGCCCGGCACCTGTCGCGCCACACCGGCAAGGCCGGCGTGACGATCCGGGTGCGCCACTCTTGTGCCGGCGAGGGCATGCAGGTGCTGGTGTACACGCCCGATGCGCCGGATCTGTTCATGCGCATTTGCGGCTTTTTCGACCAGGCCGGCTTCAGCATTCTGGACGCCAAGGTGCACACCACCCGCAACGGCTTTGCGCTGGACACCTTCCAGGTCGCCAGCGAGCCGATGGAAGACCACTACCGCGAGCTCGCCACCATGGTCGAGGTCAACCTGGCGCGCGTCCTAGAAGACCAGGGCCCGCTGCCGCCGCCCGGCAAGGGCCGGGTGTCGCGGCGGGTACGCAGTTTCCCGGTCACGCCGCGGGTTGATCTGCGTCCCGATGAAAAGGCCCAGCGCTGGCTGCTCAGCGTGTCGGCCAGCGACCGGGTCGGCCTGCTGTACCTGATCGCGCGGGTGCTGGCCAGGCACCACATCAATGTCAAGCTGGCCAAGGTGACCACCCTGGGCGAGCGGGTCGAAGACACGTTCCTGATCGACGGGCCGGAGCTGCAGCACAACAAGGCGCAAATCGCGATTGAAACCGAGTTGCTGCAGGCGCTGAACGAATAGCACACCCCCATCGTCGTCACTGCGCTGCGCTTCGTGTAGTTCCTTTCCCCTTGCAGGGGGCGACGCATGGCGCCCGGCGAAGCCGGTTCGCTCGCGTTCGCTGGCGATGAGACAGGTCAGCTCCCGACCTCGACCCCGATCCTGCCTGCGAACCTCACCCGTCCTGACCGGGCCTGTGATGCTTGAGAAAAACGGGATCAGGGCCGCGCGCTGCTTGGGCCGCAGGCGAGTCTGCGCGGACCCCCGTTTTTCTCAAGCAGCGCAGCTTGCCCGAAGCGAAGCGAAGGGACCCGGACAGCCGGGTCGCCTTTCTTGGCTCACTTTCTTTGGCGAAGCAAAGAAAGTGAGTCGCCTGCCGGGCGAAACCGGCCAGTCCAGGCCAGCACAGCCAATCACAGCCCGGTAAAACGCAGTTTTGGGAGTCACCGCGCTAGAGACGCGAAAACAAAAGTTGATCGCCTGTCGATTGGCAATTTCCTGCCAGGTCAGTCGTCGGCTGAAGCGTCAATGCCCGGAAACAGCACCTCGGTATAACCGAACTGCCTGAAATCGCGAATCCGCATCGGGTACAGCGTGCCGATCAGGTGGTCGCACTCGTGCTGCACCACGCGGGCGTGAAAGCCCTCGGCGGTGCGGTCGATCGGATCGCCGTACTGGTCAAAACCGGTATAGCGGATACGCCGCAAACGCGGAACCATGCCGCGCAGCCCGGGCACCGACAGGCAGCCTTCCCAGTCGCTTTCTTCGGCGGCGTCCAGCGGCGTGATCACCGGATTGATCAGCACGGTGCGCGGCACCACCGGCGCCTCGGGGTAGCGCGGATTGATCTGGTCGCTGCCAAAAATCACCACCTGCAGGTCAACGCCGATCTGCGGCGCGGCCAGGCCGGCGCCGTTGACCGACTGCATGGTGTAGAGCATGTCCGACACCAGGACATGGAGTTCGTCGGTGTCGAACACGGCCACGGGCTGGGCGATGCGCAGCAGGCGTGCGTCGCCCATTTTGAGGATTTCACGAAGTGTCATAGGGGCCTAGCATAGCGGCAGTACGCTCCCTGACAAGCCGGTCAGCGCCCGGAACGGGCAACACCAGGACAACCTGATTTTTTCAAGCCCATCGCCTTCAGGCGGGCGGCGGTTCGGTCAGGGCCAGAAAAGCCGCCTCGTCGATCACTGTGACCCCCAGCGCCTGGGCCTTTTCCAGCTTGCTGCCGGCTTCGGCGCCGGCGACCAGGTAGTCCGTTTTCTTGCTGACCGAGCCGGCTGCCTTGCCGCCGGCCGCTTCGATCCGGTCCTTGGCCTCGTCCCGGCTCAGGCTGGGCAAGGTGCCGGTGACGACCAACGTCAGGCCCGACAGCGGTCGCCATGTAGCAACCGCTGGCTCACCCTCTTGCCATGTCACGCCGCAGGCGCGTAACTGCTCGACGACTTCGCGGTTGTGCGGCTGGTCGAAAAACGTGCGGATGCTGGCGGCAACGACCGGCCCGACATCGGCCACGTCAAGCAACTGCCCATGTCCGGCGTCCATGATGCTGTCGAGTTTTCCAAAATGCCCGGCCAGCGCCTTGGCAGTTGCCTCGCCGACATGCCGGATGCCCAGGCCAAAGACGAAACGCGCCAGGGTCGTCTGTTTGGACTTCTCCAGGGCGGCCAGCAGCTTGCCGGCCGATTTGTCGGCCATCCGGTCCAGGCGGGCCAGCGCGGCAAAGCCCAGCCGGTACAGGTCAGGCAGGGTGCGCACCACATCGGCATCGACCAGCTGCTCGACCAGCTTGTCGCCCAGGCCGTCAACCTCGACCGCCCGCTTGTGGGCGTAGTGCAGGATGGCTTCCTTGCGCTGGGCCGCGCAGAACAACCCGCCGCTGCAGCGGTGGTCGGCTTCGCCCTCTTCCCGCACCGCGTCCGAGCCGCAAACCGGGCACTGGGTCGGCATGGTGAACTGCGCCGCGGCCTGCACCCGGCGTTCTAGCAGCACGCTGACCACCTCGGGAATCACGTCGCCGGCGCGGCGCACGATCACCGTGTCGCCCAGGCGCACATCCTTGCGGCGCGCTTCGTCCTCGTTGTGCAGGGTGGCATTGGTCACCGTCACGCCGCCGACAAACACCGGTGCCAGTTTTGCAACCGGCGTCAGCTTGCCGGTGCGTCCGACCTGGATATCGATGCCCACTACCGTGGTCAGCTGCTCTTGCGCCGGATATTTGTGCGCCACCGCCCAGCGCGGCTCGCGGCTGACAAAGCCCATCTGGCGCTGCAGGGGTAAGGCGTTGACCTTGTAGACGACGCCGTCGATGTCAAAGGCAAGCTGGTCGCGCTGCTGGCCGATGGCTTCATGAAACGCTATCAGTTCAGTAGCGCCTCGTGCAAGCCGGGTCTGCGCAGCCACCGGAAAACCCCATGATTTCAAGGTCAGCAACAGCTGCAAGTGGGTCTCGAACGCCGGACCGCCGCCCTCCGGCGGCGTGACCTCGCCCACGCCATAGGCAAAAAAGCTCAACCGTCGGTCAGCCGCAATCGCCGGGTCAAGCTGGCGCACGCCGCCGGCTGCCGCGTTGCGCGGATTGACAAAGGTTTTCTCGCCCTTGGCGCCCTGGGCGATCTTGGCGCGCTGGCGTTCGTTGAGCGCTTCGAACTCGGCGCGGCGCATGTACACCTCGCCGCGCACTTCAAGCACCGCGGGCGCATCGGCGGGCAACCGCAAGGGAATCTGCCGGATGGTGCGGATGTTCTGCGTCACATCCTCGCCCACCGCGCCGTCGCCGCGCGTGGCGGCCTGCACCAGGATGCCGCGCTCATAGCGCAGGCTCATCGCCAGGCCGTCGAACTTGAGCTCGGCCACGAACTCGACCGGTGGATCGGACTCTTTGAGGCCGAGCTCCTTGCGCACCCGGTTGTCGAAGTTTTCGGCGCCACTGGCCTCGGTGTTGGTTTCGGTGCGGATGCTGAGCATCGGCAACCGGTGGCGCACCGCAGCGAACTGGCCCAGCGGCTTGCCGCCGACCCGCTGCGTGGGCGAGTCGGGCGCGAGCAGCCCGGGATGCGCCGCTTCGAGCGCTTGGAGCTCGTTGAACAGCCGGTCGTAGTCGCTGTCGGGAATGCCCGGCTCGTCGAGCACATAGTAGCGATGGGCATGCAGGTCGAGCTCGGCGCGCAGGGCAGCAGCGCGCGCTGCCAGGGCGTCGGCCAAGGGTGGCGGCATCACGAAAACAAACGCCGGCCCAGCGCCGAGCCGGCCGACAGCTCACGCGCGTCGAGCCGGTCGTACAACTGCTCCAGGTCGGCATGGATGACCTCCATGGCCTCGGGACGGACCAAAATGGCGTTGTCGTCGATGATCACGCCGTCCATCAGGCCGGCCAGCGAGATCGCCACCTCGCACATGCGGGCAAACGGCGCCTCGGTGCGCAGCACCTGCGGCACATCGAGCGACAGCGTGAGCTCGAAAATGGCGGTTTGCTCGGGGTCTTCAGCCTGGGCGGCCTGGGAGTCGAAGCTCAGGCCGAGAATCGGGCCATGCCCCGACAGCCGGGCCGGCAGCAGCCAGCGACCCGGCGTGGCAGAGGCGACAAAGCCCTGGCTGGCTGCGCTTTGCTGGACATACCCTGGACTCCAGGCGGTCTTGACCGCGCGCAGCTTAAAGCTCAGCTGCGCATCATGCGTGCCGGCAAACTGGTCGAGTTCGCGGGCCCGGGCAACTTCGCCGAGCATTTCCGAAAATTCAACCTCGCCGCCGATGGCGTCGGCAAACGCCTGCGTCTTCATGACAAATTCGGAGTATTCGATGGCGTTCAGCGCGCCAGTGCGGTTGGCCAGCTGCACGCCGCACTGAAAGGCGCTGTAGCGGTGGCCGGCCGCAGGAATTTCCCATTCACGACTGCCCTCATGCAGCCCCTCGATGGCAAAGGGCTTGCTGCCGACGCGCCGCGTGCTGGGCATGGCAGCCAGGGCAGCTTCGCCGGAGACCGGCGACTCCAGCGCCACGGGCGCCACCGCGTCGATCAAGCTATCGAGCACCGGCTTTCTTTCGGGCGTGGTGAGCTGGGTCAGCGCTGCCAGGCCGGCATCGGGCTCAAAGCGGGGCTCGAGCCGCTCTGGCGGCGCGCTGGCGTTGTCGAAGTGAAACAAGCTGTCCTCGGCCGAAGTGGGCGGGGCCTCGATCTCGGGCCCGGCCTTGGGCGCGGCCTGCTTGGGCTGGTTCTTGCGCACCGACCAGGCGCTGTGGGCCACAAGGCCGACCAGCACCAAGCTGCCCCCGACCGCCAGACTTATTTGCAATGTACTCATGATTTTTTGGTGATTCAGGCTGCCTGGGCAAAACTCAGGGCCGCCAGCATGTCGACAGCGACGATGCGGGACACGCCCTGCTCCTGCATGGTCACGCCGATCAGCTGCTCGGCCATTGCCATGGCAATTTTGTTGTGGCTGATGAATAAAAACTGGGTTTGCTGGCTCATGCTGGACACGAGTTTGGCATACCGTTCGGTGTTGGCATCGTCCAGCGGCGCATCGACCTCGTCAAGCAGGCAAAACGGCGCTGGATTGAGCTGGAAAATCGCAAACACCAGCGCAATCGCGGTCAGCGCCTTTTCGCCGCCCGAGAGCAGGTGAATCGTCTGATTTTTCTTGCCGGGCGGCTGGGCCATGACCTGCACCCCGGCATCCAGGATTTCCTCGCCGGTCATCACCAGCCGGGCGTTGCCGCCGCCGAACAGCTCGGGAAACATGCGGCCAAAGTGGCTGTTGACGGCCTCGAAAGTGGCCCGCAGCAAGTCGCGCGTTTCCATGTCGATCTTGCGGATCGCATTTTCCAGCGTCGCCATGGCTTCATTCAGGTCGGCGGACTGGGCACCGAGAAACTGCTGGCGCTCCCGGGCGGCGGCCAGTTCGTCCAGTGCGGCCAGGTTCACCGCCCCCAGCGCCTGAAGCCCCTGCTGAATGCGGTCAATCTCGGCCTGCAGACCGGCCAGGCGAACGTTCCCGGCCCGAATCGATTCGCCAACCGCCGGCACATCGGCCTGGGCATCGGCCAGCAGCTGGGCATACTGCTCAAAGCCCAGCCGCGCGGCCTGCTCCCGGAGCTGGGCTTCGGTGATGCGCTGGCGCAGCGGGCCCAATTCGAGCTCCAGCTTGAGCCGGCGCTCGTCGCCGGCGCGCATTTGCTGGGCCAGCCCGTCATGCTGGTTGCGCCGGGCCACCAGCTCGGCTTCATGGGCCAGCTGGTGGGCAAGCGCCGCCTGCAACCCACTCTGGGCGGCGGCGTTGCTCAGGCGCTGCAATTCATCCTGGGCGTGGCCCTGATCAGCGGCCACCGACGCGCCCTGCTGGCTGGCAACGGCAATGGCGCGCGACAGTTCGTCCGCGCGCGCCGCCAGGGTGCGCAGCACGAACTGGGCTTCTTGTAGTTGGCGCTCAAGCGTGCGCTGCTGCTCGCGCGCGCCGGTGCGGTGCTGCTCGGCGTGGCTGGCCTGGCCGTTTAGCTGCGCCTGGCGCTCCAGGCTGTCGGCCTGCTGCGTGCCCAGCTCTTCAAACCGGTTCTGGGCAGCGGCTTTGCGTTCCTGGAGTTCGGTTAGCTGGGCGTTGACCTCGGCCATGTCGGCATCGATTCGCTCGGCGCGGGCGCGCGCCTGCTCGGCCAGCTGCGCCAGGCGCAGCACTTCAACCTGCAGCGCATGGCACTGGCTCTGGCCTTGGGCCGCCTGGCCCTGGGCGCTGGCCAGGCGCTGGCTGGCCTCCTGGCACTGGGCCTCGGCGCGGGCCAGTGCAGCAGCGGCCTGATCGCTGGTCAGCTGTTGCGCACCCAGCCATTTTTCTAGATTTTCAATGTCCCGCGCCCGGGCCAGCAAGCCGGTCTGCTCGGAATCGGGCGCATAAAAACTCACGCTGTGCCCGGTTACCGCATGGCCGCTCATCAGGTAAATCGACTCACCGGGCAGCAGGCGCTCGCGTTCGGCCAGGGCCTCGTCCAATGTCCCGGCGGTGAAGCAGCCATGCAGCCAGTCGCCCAGCAGTGCCGACAGGCCCGCATCGCCTGGCACCAGCAGGTCGGCAAGCGGCTTGAGCTGCAGCAAGACGGCGCGGGAAGGGCCGGGCGCACCGGTGCGGGGCCGGATGTAAAACGACAGCTTGGCCGGCGGTCCTGCGGCCTGACTGCCGCCCTCACTGCCCGCAACAAAGCCGCGCACCATGTCAAGCCGGCTGATTTCGATGGCCCCCAGGCGTTCGCGCAGCGCCGCTTCCAGCGCATTTTCCCAGCCAGGCTCGACCTGCAGGCAGCTCCACAGCGCCGGCAGTCCATCGAGTCCGTGCCGGGCCAGCCAGGGCAGCAGCTTGCCGTCGGTCCTGACTTTTTCCTGCAGCGCCCGAAGCGCTTGCAGGCGTGCCGACAGGTCGGCGCGCCGGGCCGATTCGGTGTTGGCAGTTTGCTGCTCAAGGCGCCGCGCCGCATCGAGTCGCGGAACCGTGCCGGTCAGCTCCTGAACCAAGGCCTGGGCGAGCGCATGGCTTTGCCGGGCCTGCGCGAGTTCCAGATTCAGGCGGTCCAGCCGCGCCAGGTCGGGCGCATGCAGCGCCTTTCGATCGACCGACAGGCGCTCGTGGCGCGCACCCGCCAGCCGCAGCTGCTCCTGGACATGGCGCTGTTCGGCGGCCAGCACCTGCAGCTGCTGCTGGCGCAGTGTCACCTCGGCCTGCTGCGCATTCGCCCTGGCCTGCGCCTGGCGCAGCGCTTCTTCCAGCCCGGCCAGCTGGTCGTGCTGCTCGTACAGCTGCGCGGCCAGCAGTTCGGCGTGTTCCTGGGCCTCCAGCGCCTTGGCGGCCAGGCTGGCGCCTTCAAGCGCAGCCGCAACGCGTTGCCCAGCCCACTGGTCGGCTTGCGCCTGCAGCTGCACCAGGCGCTGCTCGACCCGCAGCCGGCCCTCGGCAACAAAACGGATTTCCGCCTCCAGCCGGCCCACCTCGGCACTGGCTTCATACAGCTTGCCTTGCGCCTGGCTGACCTGCTCGCCCGCCCCGAAGTGGGCCTGCCGCAGCGATTCGAGGGCGGCTTCGGCATGACGCAGGTCGGCCAGGCGGCTTTCCAGCTCATTGAGCGACTTTGTAGCCTCAAGCTGCGCCCGAGCCTGCTCGGACTCGCCGTCGGCGCGCTTGAAAAACCACAGCTGATGCTGCTTGAGCAAGCCGGCGGTGTGCAGCGCGCGGTAGCGCAAGGCCACTTCGGCTTGACTTTCAAGCCGCTCCAGATTGGCTGCGAGCTCGCGCCGGATGTCTTCGACGCGGGTCAGGTTGTCCCGGGTGTCAGCCAGGCGGCTGGCCGTTTCGCGGCGCCGCTCCTTGTATTTGGACACGCCGGCGGCTTCTTCAAGAAACAGGCGCAGCTCCTCGGGCTTGGATTCGATGATGCGGCTGATCGTGCCCTGGCCAATGATCGCGTAGGCCCGTGGACCCAGCCCGGTGCCCAGAAAAACATCCTGTACGTCGCGCCGGCGCACTGGCTGGTTGTTCAGGTAGTAATTCGAATTGCCGTCGCGGCTCAACACCCGCTTGACGGCAATTTCCAGGTACTGGCCCCACTGGCCGCCAGCGCGGTGGTCGGCGTTGTCGAACACCAGCTCGACGCTGGCGCGGCTGGCCGCCTTGCGGCGGGTCGTGCCGCTGAAGATCACATCCTGCATCGACTCGCCGCGCAGCTCGGACGCCTTGGATTCACCCAGCACCCAGCGCACCGCATCCATGATGTTCGATTTGCCGCAACCGTTCGGCCCGACCACGCCGACCAGCTGGCCCGGCAACTGGAAATGGGTCGGGTCGGCAAAGGATTTGAAGCCGGCCAGTTTGATAGAGTTAAGGCGCATGGCAGCCCGGCCTGGCTGGGCAGGCGCACAGTCCCGGGCCGTGCGCTGGCGCGGCAAGGCAAAGGGGCGGCAAGGCGGAGTGCAATCGAGCTGGAGTCACGGGTTAAGTGGGTGGGGCTTGGGAAGCGGCAGGGCCGCTGGCAGGCTTCGGTGCGGCCTGCGATGTTACCCGAGCAGGCTGTGGTTTTTCCGCCTGAACGCACCCTCAGGCTGCGGCATTTGGGCAAGATGCTCCGCCAAGGCGGGATAATCGTGCCCCATGAATCCCCTGCTTTCCCGCCTACAGCCTTATCCCTTCGAGCGGCTGCGCCAGTTGCATGCCGATGTCACGCCGAATCCGGCCTACCCACCCATCAGCCTGGGCATCGGCGAGCCGCGCCATGCCACACCCCAGCTGATCAAGGATGCGCTGGCCGGCAGCCTGGCTGGCCTGGCCAGCTACCCTGGAACCCTGGGCGAGCCCCAGCTGCGCCAAACCCTCAGCGACTGGCTGGCGCGGCGCTACGGCGGCTTGAAGGTCGACCCGGCAACGCAGATCCTGCCGGTCAACGGTTCGCGCGAGGGCTTGTTTTCCCTGGCGCAAACGGTGCTGGACCCGAGCCGGCCCGGCGCCACCGTGGTCTGCCCAAACCCGTTCTACCAGATCTACGAAGGCGCCGCCCTGCTGGCGGGCGCGCAGACCTGGTTTGCGCCCAGCGAGCCAGCGCGCAACTATGGCGTCGACTGGGCCGCCGTGCCCGAGTCGGTGTGGGAAAAAACCCAGCTGGTGTTTGTCTGCACGCCGGGCAATCCGGCGGGCGCGGTGATGGGACTCGGCGAATGGGAGCTGCTGTTTCGCCTGAGCGACCGGTATGGCTTTGTGATTGCTTCCGACGAGTGCTACAGCGAGATTTATTTCCGCGACGAGCCGCCGCTCGGCGGGCTGCAGGCCGCCGCGCAGCTCGGCCGGAGCGACTTCAAGAACCTGCTGGCGCTCACCAGCCTGTCCAAGCGCAGCAACGTGCCCGGCCTGCGCAGCGGCTTTGTGGCGGGCGATGCGGCCCTGATCCGGGCGTTCTTGCTCTACCGCACCTACCACGGCAGCGCCATGAGCCCGGTCGTGCAGGCGGCCAGCCTGGCGGCCTGGGCCGACGAGCAGCATGTGATCGACAACCGCGCCCTGTACCGGCAAAAATTTGCCCAGGTCACGCCGCTGCTGGCCAGCGTGATGGACGTCAGCCTGCCCGATGCCGGGTTTTACCTGTGGGCCGGCGTGCCCGAGGTGTTTGAAGGATCGGACACCGCGTTCTCGCGCGAACTGTTCGCTCTTTACAATGTCGTCGTGCTGCCCGGCAGCTATCTGGCGCGTGATGCGCGCGGCAGCAACCCCGGCGCAGGCAAAATCCGCATGGCGCTGGTCGCCCAGACCGCCGAATGCGTCGAGGCCGCCCAGCGCATCGTTCACTTCATCCAATCCAAAGCCCGTTAGAAAATCAACAATGACCCAAAACCACCTGCAAGCCATCATCGACGCTGCCTGGGAAAACCGCGCCAGCCTGTCGCCTGCCGCCGCACCCCAGGACGTGCTGGACGCGGTCGAACAGACGATTGCCGAGCTCAACAACGGCACGCTGCGCGTGGCCACCCGCCAGGGCGTTGGCCAGTGGACGGTTCACCAGTGGATCAAAAAAGCCGTGCTGCTGAGCTTTCGCCTGAAGGACAACGAGCTGATGCGCGCCGGCGACCTGGGCTTTTTCGACAAGGTGCCGACCAAATTCGCCCACCTGAGCGAGCAGGAAATGCGCGCCACCGGCGTTCGCGTGGTGCCGCCGGCGGTGGCGCGGCGCGGCAGCTTTATTGCCAAGGGCGCGATTTTGATGCCCAGCTATGTGAACATTGGCGCCTATGTTGATGAAGGCACGATGGTCGACACCTGGGCCGCCGTCGGCTCGTGTGCGCAGATCGGCAAGAACGTGCACCTGTCGGGCGGCGTCGGCATTGGCGGCGTGTTGGAGCCCATGCAGGCCAACCCGACCATCATTGAGGACAACTGCTTCATCGGCGCGCGCTCCGAAATCGTCGAAGGCGTGATCGTCGAGGAAAACTCGGTGATCTCGATGGGCGTGTACCTCGGCCAGAGCACGCCGATCTACGACCGCGAACTCGACACCGTGAGCTATGGCCGAATCCCGGCCGGCTCGGTGGTCGTGTCGGGCAACCTGCCCAAGGCCGGCGGCAAGTACTCCTTGTACTGCGCGGTGATCGTCAAGCGGGTGGACGCCAAAACCCGCGCCACCACCAGCCTGAACGACCTGCTGCGCGACTGATGGCCCCCACGCTTGCCCACTGCATGTGGCTCCCTGCCACCCAGAGGGGCCGCTGCGCCTGCGGCCCGGCGAAGCCGGTTCCGCGGTCCTGGCTGGCGGGCAGGAGCTTCCTCCTTGTTTGCCGTTTCGTCTGCTGCGCGGCCCTGGCTGCGCCGAGGCAACTGCAGTCACTTTTGCCCAGGGTGGCCAGGCGCTGAGCACCTTGGCTTGACAACCTCATCAAGAAAGCTGAACCATGAGCACGATGGAACGAATTTTGCGCTTGATGGCGGACAAAAAAGCGTCGGATGTTTACCTCTCAGCGCATTCGCCAGCGTTGATCAAGATCAACGGGCAGTCTGTGGCGATCAATGCGCAAATCCTTCCGGCCGATGCGCCGCGCAGCCTGCTGGCCGAAGTGCTGCCGCCCAAGCGCCTTGAAGAGCTCGATGAAACCGGTGAGCTCAACATGGCGCTGTCGGTTGAAGGCCTGGGCAACTTTCGCATCAGCGGCTTTCGCCAGCGCAACAGTTGCGCGGCGGTGATCCGCTACATTCCAAACAAGATTCCGGCGCTGACCAGCCTGGGCCTGCCTGCCGTGCTGGGCGATCTGATCATGGAAAAGCGCGGTCTGCTGCTGATGGTGGGCGCCACCGGCGCTGGCAAAAGCACCACCATGGCCTCGATGATCGACCGGCGCAACGCCCTGGCGACCGGCCACATCCTGACCATTGAAGACCCGATCGAGTATTTTTTCACCAACAAGAAATCGGTTGTCAACCAGCGCGAAATCGGCAGTGACACGCAGTCGCTGCAGGTGGCGCTGAAGAACGCGCTGCGCCAGGCGCCCGACGTCATCATGATTGGCGAAATCCGCGACCGTGAAACCATGTCGGCCGCCATCGCCTATGCACAGTCGGGCCACCTTTGCCTGGCCACGATGCATGCCAGCAACAGCTACCAGGCGCTCAACCGGGTGCTGAGCTTTTACCCGGCCGAGGTGCGCCCCACCCTGCTGGGCGACCTGGCAGCGGCCTTGAAGGCAGTGGTCTCGCAGCGCCTGATGCAGACCCCATCCCATACCCGAATGCCGGCGGTCGAAGTCCTGCTCAACACCAAGCTGGTGGCTGAACTGATTGAAAAAGGCGACTTTTCCGGCGTCAAGGAAGCGATGGAAAAATCCATGGCCGAAGGCTCGCAAACCTTTGAGCAGCATATTGCCGCGCTGGTCAAGGACGGCACCGTGACCCGCAAGGAAGGCCTGGCCCACGCCGACTCGCCCACCAATCTGATGTGGCGTCTGGAAAATGACTTCACCGCCGCAAAAAAGGCCGCTAATCCAGATTTGGTCGATCCGGACGACCAACCGTCATTCACTGAAATCACCTTTGATGTCAGGCATTGAATGGCCCCCACGCTTGCGCCTGCGGCCCTGGCAGACAGGCAGGCAGGAAGCGATTACACCCATGCTGGCGCTTGCCTTTTTCTTTTTACCCTGGGCCAAGCTGGCAATCACTGATTTTTTATGTCCCGAACCCTTGACCTTGCCGAGCAGCTGATTTCCCGTGCTTCCCTCACGCCGGACGATGCCGGCTGCCAGGACCTGCTGGTGGCGCCCTTGAGGCCGCTGGGCTTCAGGTGCGACACCATCGTCAGCGGACCGGCCCACTGCCCGGTCACCAACCTGTGGGCAAAATTTGAGGGTTTCAGGCCTCTTGTGCTTGCTAGAACTACACAGTCAGCTATTGAATCCATAGCAAATTCAAACTCGGCAGGCAACGGCGTCAAGACGCTGGTGTTTGCCGGTCATACCGACGTGGTGCCGACCGGCCCGCTGGCGCAGTGGCACAGCCCGCCGTTCACGCCCAGCCAGCGCGCGGGCAGGCTGTACGGGCGCGGCGCGGCCGACATGAAAACCTCCCTGGCGGCGATGGTCGTGGCGGTCGAGGAATTTCTGGCGCTGCACCCGCAGCCGGCGCTGTCCATTGCGTTTTTGATCACCAGCGACGAGGAAGGCCCGGGCATCGACGGCACGGCAGTCGTTTGCCGCGAACTGTTGGCGCGCGGCGAAGTGCTCGATTACTGCATTGTGGGCGAACCGACATCGGTCAGCCATCTGGGCGACACCATCAAAAACGGCCGGCGCGGCACGCTGAGCGGCACGCTGACCGTCAAGGGCGTGCAGGGCCACATCGCCTACCCGCACCTGGCGAAAAATCCGATCCACCTGTTTGCGCCTGCACTGGCCGACCTGGTAGCCGCGAAGTGGGACGAAGGCAACGCCTTTTTCCCCGCCACCAGCTGGCAGGTGTCCAATGTCCACGCCGGCACCGGGGCGACCAACGTGATTCCCGGTGGTCTGGTCGTCGACTTCAATTTCCGCTTTTCCACCGCCTCCACGCCAGAAAGCCTGCAGCAGCGGCTGATTGCCATCTTGAGCCGGCACCAGCTTGACTACGACCTGAAATGGACCCTGGGCGGCCTGCCCTTTCTGACCACGCCGGGCACGCTGGTCGAGGCGGTGCGCGGCGCGATTTTGCAAGCAACCGGCTTGCATGCCGAACTGTCCACCACCGGCGGCACCAGCGACGGCCGCTTTATCGCCAAGGTGTGCCCGCAGGTCATCGAGTTCGGGCCGGTCAACGCGACCATCCACCAGATCAACGAATGCGTGGCGGTCAGCTCGATCGAGCCGCTCAAGAACATCTACAAGGGCGTGCTGGAGCGCCTGGCAGGCCTGGCAGGCCTGGCATGACCGCAGCCACTCCTGCACCCGCCGTGACCGTCATCGCGCTGATCGGGCAAATGGCCGACCGGCTGGACGCTGCCGGCTTGAGCTTTTTCGACGGCTACGGCCAGGGCACGACGAATGCCTTTGACGAAGCCGCCTGGTTGGTTCTGTGGCGGCTGGGCCTGGCGCTGGACGACCTGGAAGCAGTCGAAACCATGCCGGTGTCGCCCGCTGACCAGGCCCTGGTTGACCGGCTGATGGACCAGCGCATCGGCTCCCGCAAGCCCGCCGCCTACCTGACGAACGAAGCCTGGCTGATGGGCGTGCCGTTTTATGTCGATGAGCGCGTCATCATTCCGCGCTCCCTCATTGCCGAGCTGCTTGACAGCGGCAGCATCGACGACTGGCTGGACGAGGCGACGCACCGCCTGCTCGACCTGTGCACCGGCAACGGCAGCCTGGCCGTGCTGGCCGCCCTGACCTATCCGGAGGTGGTGGTAGACGCCGCCGACATCAGCCCGGACGCGCTGACCGTCGCGCGCATCAATGTAGACCGGCACCAGCTGGCCAGCCGCATCACCTTGATCGAGTCGGATGGCCTGACGGCCTGTTCCGGCGCATACGACCTGATCTTGTGCAACCCGCCCTATGTGAATGCCGCCAGCATGGCCGCCCTGCCGGCTGAATTCCGCGCCGAACCCGCCCTGGCGCTGGCCGGCAATATGCACGGCGGCAGCGACGGCATGGACTTCATCCGCAGCCTTTTTCTGACGATTGCCGCGCAAATGAACGAAAATGCGGTTTTGGTGCTGGAAATCGGCAACGAGCGCGCCAATTTCGAGCGCGCTTTTCCGCGCCTGGAGCCGTTCTGGTTTGAAACCAGCGCCGGCCGCGACCAGGTGCTGCTACTGACCCGGGAACAGCTGGCCTGAGACTTGGCTATGTTCCTTTTGCCTGAAGCGCTGCTGTGCCGGCGCGCTGCGGCCAGACTTTTTTTCTTCAGTTTGTTGGTTTAAATGATTACCCTTAAAAACGTGGTGCTGCGTCGCGGCTCCAAAGTGATTCTCGACAGCGCGACTGTCACCCTGAACCCGGGCGAAAACGTCGGCCTGGTGGGCCGCAACGGCGCGGGCAAGTCCTCGCTGTTCGCCATGCTCAACGGCTCGCTGCACGAGGACGGCGGCGAATACTACATTCCGGCGCAGTGGAAAATGGCGCAGGTCGCCCAGGACATGCCGGAGACCGAGCAAAGCGCCACCAGCTATGTGATCGAGGGTGATGTGGTGCTGCTGGCCGCGCAAACCGAGGTCGATGCGTCCGAGGCCAGCGGCGACGGCGACCGCATGGCGCACGCCTACATGGACCTGTACGATGCGGGCGCGCACGACGCGCAGGCCCGCGCGCAGGCCTTGATTCTGGGCCTGGGTTTCAAGATCACTGAACTCGACAACCCGGTCAACAGCTTTTCGGGCGGCTGGCGCATGCGCCTGCAACTGGCGCGCGCGCTGATGTGCCCGTCGGACCTGCTGCTGCTCGACGAGCCGACCAACCACCTGGACCTGGACGCGCTGGTCTGGCTGGAAGCCTGGTTGAAACGCTACCAGGGCACGATGCTGGTCATCAGCCATGACCGCGAGTTTCTGGATGCGGTGACCGACGTGACGGTGCACATCGAAAGCGCCAAGCTGACCCGCTACGGCGGCAACTACAGCAAGTTCGAAGATTTGCGCGCCGAGCAGATGGCGCTGCAGCAAGGCGCTTACTCCAAGCAGCAGGACAAGATTGCCCACCTGCAAAAGTTCATCGCCCGCTTCAAGGCCAAGGCCAGCAAGGCCAAGCAGGCGCAAAGTCGCGTCAAGGCGCTGGACCGCATGGAAAAAATCGCGCCGCTGCTGGCCGAGGCCGACTTCACCTTCGAGTTCAAGGAACCGGCCAACCTGCCCAACCCGATGCTGTCGATGCAAAACGCCTTCTTCGGCTATCCCGCGCCCGAAGACGCGCCCGAGGGCACGCCGCCGACCGTCATCGTGCAAAACGTCAGCAAGTCGGTGCTGGCCGGCCAGCGCATTGGCATCCTGGGCGCCAACGGCCAGGGCAAATCGACGCTGGTGAAAACCGTGGCGCGCGCGCTGGCGCCGATCAGCGGTGAGATGACCGAGGGCAAGGGTCTGAACATCGGCTACTTCGCCCAGCAGGAGCTCGACGTGCTGCGCCTGGCAGACAACCCGCTGGAGCACATGATCCGCCTCGTCAAGGAAGTCAGTGCCGCCGGCAAGCTGGGCAACCAGCCGACCCGGGAGCAGGATTTGCGCAGCTTTCTGGGCAATTTCAACTTCGGCGGCGACATGGTCAAGCAGGCCGTCGGCAGCATGAGCGGCGGCGAAAAAGCGCGCCTGGTGCTGTGCATGATCGTCTGGCAGCGGCCCAACCTGCTGCTGCTCGACGAGCCGACCAACCACCTGGACCTGGCAACGCGCGAGGCGCTGTCGATGGCGCTCAACGAGTTCGAAGGCACGGTGATGCTGGTCAGCCATGACCGCGCCCTGCTGCGCGCCGTCTGCGACGAATTCTGGATGGTGTCGCGCGGCGGCGTCGCGCCGTTTGACGGCGACCTGGACGACTACCAGCGCTACCTGCTCGACGAAGCCAAGCGCCTGCGCGAGGAAGCGAAGAAATCGGGCACCAGCCCGGCGGCGCCGGTTGCTACTAAAAATGTAGCTGTTAATCCAGACACAGCAAGCACAAAGGCGTTGTTTGACGTAAAAAATGCATCCGGCAAGAAGGACGAAGCCCAGCGCCGCCAGCAGCAGTCAGACACGGCCAAGCCGCTGCGCAAGGAGCTGGAAAAAATTGACCGCCAGTTGCACAGCATGAACAGCGAAAAAGCCAACCTGCAAACCCTGCTGACCACCTCGAAGTCGCCCGCGGAAATCGCCCAGACCGGCAAGCGCCTGAAGGTGATTGATATCGACTTGGGCAAGCTCGAAGAGCGCTGGCTGGAAGTGACGGAAAAGCTCGAAGCCGTCGCGGTGTAAGAAAGGCAATGCCAGGCAGGGCATATATTGACTTTAGCGCCATGGGCGCCACCTTTGCCAGGCGCGGCAGAACACTGCAGCGAGCCGACATTGAACGAAAGGTTTCGAGCCATGCCCACCGCCCTGCATCTGGCCGCTGACGACGCGGCGCTTCAAGCCGCTGTTCAGCGCAGCCGCAAGCTGCTGCACAAGCGCGCGCTGCTTGCCGCCGTGGCCAGCGCAATGCCGGTGCCCGGCCTGGACTGGGCGGTCGATGCCGCCCTGCTGTCCCGGCTGATTCCCGCCATCAACAAAGAATTCGGCCTGGCGCCCGAGCAGATCGACCAGCTTGATCCCGGCAAGCGCGAACAGGTGCAAAAAGCCGTGGCCATGGTTGGCTCGGTGCTGATCGGCAGCTTTGTCAGCCGCGACCTGGTGCTCAAAGCGGCCAGCAAGATCGGCACGCGCATCGCCACCAAGCAGCTCGCCAGGTTCGTGCCCCTGGCCGGTCAGATCGTCGCGGCCAGCGTGGGCTATGCGGCCATTCGCTACTTTGGCGAAGAGCACATGAAAGACTGCATCCGCGTGGCGCGGCAGGCGCAGCTGCGGCTGAACTGACACCTGGTGTTCAGGCGCTTTCCATCCTGTCTCGGATCTGCTGCAGCGCGCCCGGATCGTCCATCGAGGTCAGGTCGCCGGCATCGCGGCCTTCGCACACCGCCTGGATGACGCGGCGCAGCAGCTTGCCGCTGCGCGTCTTGGGCAGCACTGCCACGAAGCGCACGCGCGCCGGCCGGGCGACCGCGCCCAGGTCGCCATCCACCCGCTTCATGATCTCGGACTCCAGCCGGGCGCAGGCCGCGCTGTCGCTCATCACGCTCGAATCCTTGAGCACCACAAAAGCCATCGCCACCTGGCCCTTGAGCGCATCAGCCACGCCGACCACCGCGACTTCGGACACCTGTGCATGGCCGGAAATGCTTTCCTCGATCTCGCGCGTGCCCAGGCGGTGGCCGGCGACATTGATCACATCGTCGGTGCGGCCGAGGATGAAATAGTAGCCGTCGGCATCGCGAATGCCCCAGTCGAAGGTGCTGTACACCAGCTTACCCGGAATGCTCTTCCAATAGGTGTTGACAAAGCGCGCGTCATCTTGCCAGATGGTTTGCATGAAGCCGGGCGGCGTCGGGCCTTCGATGACGACCACGCCTTTTTCGCCGGGCGCGGTGAGTTCTTCGCCAGTGGCTTCGTGCAGCAGCTTGACGTTGTAGCCATACATCGGAATGCCCGGGCTGCCGAACCTGCTGGGCTTTTTCTCGACGCCGTTGGCAATCGTCAAAATCGGCCAGCCGCTTTCGGTCTGCCAGTAGTTGTCGATGATCGGCACCTTCAGGCCGTCGCTGATCCAGCGGGCCGTCGGCTCGTCGAGCGGCTCGCCGGCCAGGAACAGCGCACGCAGGCTGGACAGGTCGTATTTGCTGAGCAGCGCGGGGTCCTGCTTTTTCAGCACGCGCACCGCGGTTGGCGCGCTGAACATGACGGTGACCTGGTACTTTTCGACCAGCTCCCACCAGATGCCGCCGTTGGGCTGCTGGTCCATGCCCTGCGTCGGCAGGCCTTCGTACAGGATGGTCGCCATGCCGGCAATCAACGGGCCGTAGACAATGTAGCTGTGGCCGACGACCCAGCCGATGTCACTGGTTGAAAAGAAGGTTTCGCCGGCCCGGCCGCCAAAGATGTACTTCATGCTGGCGGCCAGCGCCACGGCATAGCCGGCGGTGTCGCGCTGCACGCCCTTGGGCCTGCCGGTGGTGCCGCTGGTGTAGATGGTGTAGCTGATGGCGGTCGAGTCCAGCCATTCGCACGGCACTTGTGCATCAAAATGCGTTTCACGCAGCACGCTCCAGAGGTGGTCGCGCCCGGCAACCAATCCCATGCTTGCCAGGCCACGGTCGGCCAGCAGCACCGCGCCAGGCTTGTGGCTGGACAGCCGGATCGCCTCGTCGAGCAGCGGCTTGTAGGGCAGCGCCTTGCCGGCGCGCGAACCGGCGTCGGCGCTGACGATGACTTTCGGCGCGGCATCCTCGATGCGCGAGGCTAAAGAGCCGCTGGCAAAGCCGCCGAACACCACGCAATGCACCGCGCCGATGCGCGCGCAGGCCAGCATGGCAAAGGCGGCCTCGGCGATCATCGGCATGTAGATCAGCACGCGGTCACCTTTTTGCACGCCCAGCGCCAGCAGGCTGGCGGCCATGCGCTGCACCTCGCGGTGCAGGTCCTGGAACGAATAGGTTTTCTCAAGGCCGGTTTCGCTGGACACGGCAATCAAGGCGGCCTGGCCGGCGCGCGCGGCCAGGTGGCGGTCCACCGCGTTGTGGCACAGGTTGGTCTGGCCGCCTTCATACCATTTGACGAACGGCGGTTTGTCGTAGTTGCAGACCCTCTCGAAGGGCTTGTGCCATTCGATCAACCCGGCTTGCTCGGCCCAGAAAGCATCGGGCTGGGCAATCGACTGGCGGTAAAAGTCGGCATAGGGTGTGGCGGTCATGGGTTTGTCTCGGCGCTTGTTGGTTTTGTTGGGGCTTGCAGGGTCCAGGGGGTGAGGCTTTAAATTTTGACCAGCACCCGCCCGCGAACACGGCCGGCCATCAACGCCTTGGCCTTTTCGATTGCCTGGGCCAGCGGCACTTCGTCGATCATCGATTCGAGCTTGGCCGGCTCCAGATCGACGGCCAGCCGGTCCCAGGCCTGCTGGCGTTTGTGCAAGGGGGCCAGCACGCTGTCGATGCCGGCCAGCGTCACGCCGCGCAGAATGAACGGCATCACCGTGGCTGGAAAATCCACGCCCTGCGCCAGTCCGCAGGCCGCCACCACACCGCCATAGCGCGTCTGCGCGCAGGCGTTGGCCAGCGTGTGCGAGCCGACCGCATCCACCACGGCCGCCCAGCGCTCTTTTTGCAGCGGCTTGCCGGGCGCGGACAATTCGGCCCGGTCAATGATGCGGGCAGCGCCCAGCTGCTGCAGATAGGCCGCCTCATCCGCCTTGCCGGTCGCGGCCACCACGCTGTAGCCCAGCTTGCCGAGCAGCGCCACGGCGATGCTGCCCACGCCGCCGGTCGCGCCGGTGACCAGTACCTCCCCGCCTGCGGGCGTGACGCCGTTTTTTTCAAGCGCCAGCACGCACAGCATGGCGGTGTAGCCCGCCGTGCCGATGGCCATGGCCTGGCGGGCGGTGAAGGCGGCCGGCAACCTGACCAGCCAGTCGCCCTGCAAACGCGCCCGCTCGGACAGCAGGCCCCAGCGCGCCTCGCCCATGCCCCAGCCGTTGTGCACGAACTTGTCGCCCGCCTGCCAGCCGGCATGGGTCGATTCGAGAACGGTGCCGGCGCCGTCGATGCCGGCGACCATCGGCCAGGCGCGCACCACCGGGCCGGTGTTGGTGATCGCCAGGCCGTCCTTGTAGTTCAGGCTGGAGTACTCCACCTGCGCCAGCACGTCGCCTTCGGGCAACTGCGATTCCTCGGTATCGACGATGCCGGCGGAGAAACCGGATTCGGATCTGGAGAGCTGAAGTGACTTGAACAAGGCATGACTCCGGATATAACAAGAAGATTTATGGTTTCGGCAGCGCCAGGAAAAGCCGGCCGAGTAGCCATTATGGTCAGCTCGCTTGCCGCAGGCTGACGCCTGGCAAAGGCATTGAAGATGCCTATTGCATTACGCCGATGGTCGAGCTTGATGCAGACTTTGAGTGGGTCCGCGACAAACAGCTTCAAACAATCCCCGATCATGCAAATGCGTTTATCGCATTTGAGGAAAAAGCAGACAAGTCGGTGCTTGCCTCCCTGGCAGCCGCTGCAAGCCCGTGTTGAAACCAGCGCGCCTGTCCACTGCAGTGCCCAGGCTCCCAGGCCCATGGCGGCATGTCAAGCACCGGTTGCCGTGTCGTCAGTCACACGACCCGCAACCTTGCATCACGCTTTTGCGAGTGGCGGCAGGGTTTGCTGATGCTGAACCACTTTCCACATTCCATGCGCC
>JACMQR010000101.1 GCA_014376885.1 Polaromonas sp. | reverse complement strand
CCTACACGGTTCACTATGCCTACGACACCGTCGCGCTGGCCAAAGTGGCGGGCACTGCACTGGTCAAGGCCGGCAATAAAAACTGGTTTTTCCTGACGGCTGACTATGCGTTCGGCTATTCCCTCGAAGGCGACGCCTCGGCGGTTGTGAAGGCCAACGGCGGTACGGTGGCCGGCGCGGTTCGCCATCCCTTGAACACATCGGACTTTTCATCCTTCTTGTTGCAGGCTCAAGCGTCAAAGGCGCAAATTCTGGGCCTTGCCAATGCCGGCGGCGACACCATCAACTCGATCAAGGCAGCTCGGGAATTCGGCATCACCAAAACCATGAAAGTGGCCGGTTTGCTGGTGTTCATCAATGACGTCCACAGCCTGGGGCTGGCAGCGACTGAAGGGTTGCAACTGGCCGACAGCTGGTACTGGAACCAGGACGATGCTTCACGCAAATTTTCCAAACGTTTTTTTGAAAAATACAAGCGCATGCCGTCGAGCCTTCAGGCTGCCGACTACTCGGCCACAACCAACTATCTCAAGGCGGTGCAGACCGCCGGCACCACCGACGGCGACAAGGTCATGAGCACGCTCAAGACCATGAAGTATGACGATTTCTACGGCAAAGGCCAGGTCCGTGCCGATGGTCGGATGATTCACGACATGTACCTGTTCGAAGTCAAGGGTCCCAAAGAGTCGAGCGTCCCGTGGGACTACTACAAAACCATTGCCAAGGTTCCGGGCGAGCAGGCCTTCACGGCACTTGCCGACAGCAAGTGTGCATTGACCAAAAAATAATTTTTTGACTGCTGGGTGGCCGGCTCGCTGCAAGCGAACGGCCACTTTTTTTTAACTGCGCAAGGCACGAACTTACGGGTTTCCATGGAAATTTTCGGCATCCCCCTCCAGGCTTTTTTAGGTCAGCTGCTGCTGGGTCTGGTCAACGGCGCGTTCTACGCGCTTCTCAGCCTTGGGCTGGCGGTCATCTTCGGCCTGCTGGGCATCGTGAACTTCGCACATGGCGCGCTGTACATGCTGGGCGCCTTCGCCGCCTGGATCATGCTCGACAGCCTGGGCATCAATTACTGGGCTGCGCTTTTCCTGGCACCTCTGGTGGTCGGTATTTTTGGCATGGTGATCGAGCGCCTGTTTCTCAAGCATTTATACAAGCTCGACGAAATTTACGGTCTGCTGCTCACCTTCGGCCTGACGCTGATCGCAGAAGGCATCTTTCGTGAGCTGTACGGCGTGTCGGGCCAAAGCTACCCGGTTCCGGAGCTGCTGCAAGGCGCCACCAACCTGGGCTTCATGGTTTTGCCGAACTACCGCGCCTGGGTGGTGCTGGTGTCGCTTAGCGTTTGCCTGGGCACCTGGTACCTGATTGAACGCACGCGGCTGGGCGCCTATTTGCGCGCCGGGACTGAAAACGGCGCGCTGGTTCAGGCCTTCGGCATCAACGTGCCGATGATGGTCATGCTCACCTACGGCGCCGGCGCAGGTCTGGCCGCCCTGGCCGGCGTTCTGGCCGCGCCCATCATCCAGGTCAATCCGCTGATGGGCTCGAACCTCATTATCGTGGTGTTTGCAGTGGTGGTGATTGGCGGCATGGGCTCGATCCTCGGCTCGGTGATCACCGGCATAGGACTGGGCCTGGTCGAAGGCCTGACACGGGTTTTTTACCCGGAAGCGTCGAGCATTGTGGTGTTCGTCGTGATGGTGCTGGTGCTGATGGTTCGCCCGGCGGGTCTTTTTGGCAAAGAGGCATGAAAGCCCCCACGCTCCCCACTTCGTGTGGTTCGCTGCCCCCCAGGGGGGCCACCCCGCCTGCAGTCCGGCAAAGCCGGTCCTGCGGCCGGAACTTGGGAAGAAATTACCCCCTCACGCTTCCCGCTGCGTGTGGTGCGCTGCACACTTTGGCATCCGGAAACCTGCAATGAACAATTCAAAAAATATCACCCGCATCACCTACATCGCGCTGCTGGCGCTGCTGCTTGCCGCGCCAGCGATCGGGTTGTACCCGGTCTTTGTGATGAAGCTGCTGTGCTTTGCGCTGTTTGCCTGCGCCTTCAACCTGCTGCTGGGCTTTACCGGGTTGCTGTCGTTCGGCCATGCGGCATTTTTCGGCTCAGCGGCATACATCACCGGCTGGTTTGTCAAGCAGCAAGGCTGGACCCCTGAATTGGCGATTCTGGCCGGCGCCATCGGCGCCGGACTGATCGGCCTGGTGGTCGGCCTGGTGGCGATCCGCCGGCAGGGCATCTACTTTGCGATGATCACGCTGGCCATTGCGCAGATGGTCTACTTTGTCTGCCTTCAGGCACCCTTCACCGGTGGGGAAGACGGCCTGCAGGGCGTGCCGCGCGGCAACCTGTTCGGCCTGATCGGCCTGCAGTCGGACACCGCCATGTACTACTTCGTGGCTGCGGTTTTCGTGCTGTGCTTTTTGTTCATCTCGCGCATCGTCAATTCGCCATTTGGCCAGGTGCTCAAGATGATCCGGGAAAACGAGCCGCGCGCCATCTCGCTCGGCTACCAGGTCGACCGCTACAAGTTGCTGGCTTTCGTGCTCTCTAGCGCGCTGGCCGGGCTGGCCGGCTCGCTCAAGACGCTGGTCATGGGTTTCGCCACCTTGTCCGATGTGCACTGGTCGATGTCGGGCGAGGTGATCTTGATGACGCTGCTGGGTGGCGTGGGCACTTTCTTCGGACCGGTCATGGGCGCTGGCATTGTCATTGCGCTGCAAAACCTGCTGGCCGACAAAGTCGGCTCCTGGGTCACCGTCATCATCGGCGTGATCTTCGTGGTCTGCGTGCTGGCCTTTCGCAAGGGCTTGATCGGCGAGTTGCAAGCCTTTCGGGAACGCCGCCGCACTGCTGGGCAGGCGGACTCCAAGCCGGCTTGACGTCTATTGCGCAGGCTGCAAAAAGCGCATGGCGACGTGGTTCGCTATGCGCTTTTTCTTTTAAGGCGCTACATTTTCAATAGCGCACCTGGTTTGCCGAACATCCGCAAAAACCATATGTGGTTGACAAAGACCAGGACACCCCGCCTTACATAACTTTGACCGCCCGCCCGATGAACTGAATCGGTCCGGTGGGCCGGTTGGACGGCGACCCATTGGCCGGCTCCAGCGTCAACTCGAACAGCTGGTCGGGCTGCAGCGGCGGAAGCCGGTTCAGCGGTATCTCTGTCTTTTGCCCCGGCTTGACAAGACCGAGCGACACAGGCTCCTGCCAATTGTCGCCCTTGGTCCAGAACTGAAGCGATTTGCCGGCCGGCACGTCAACCCGGGCCAGTGGAATCAAACTGAGCTGCTTTTGGCTGCCGGCCTGTATGACCCAGCCGGCTGCCTTGTCCTGAGGCGCCACCAGCACCACCAGGTACTGCGGCGCAGCGGCTGGCAAACCCGGGCTGGCAACGAGCACGGCAGCCAGCGCGGCGGCGGCGGCAAAACCACCGCCAGCCAGGCCGCGCCACAGCTTCACGCTGTTCCACCAGCCGGAACTTGGCATGACACGGGACGCGTTGCGTTGCGGCACGGCATGTTCAGCCGTGATTGCCGCCGCCGGGCTGGCCGTCTGGTCGAGGCTGGCTTGAATCCGCGGCCACAGCCGGGGGGAAGGCTCCACCGGTTCGGCCAGCGCGGCCAGTGGCAGCAGCTGCTCATGCCAGCGCTGCACCGCAGCACGCAGCGCCGCATCGCCCGCCAGCTGCTGCGCGACTTCGCTGCGGCGCGCGGCGGACAAGGTGCCCAGCACATAGTCGCCCGCCAGTTCATCACGGCTCTGCGGGGTCACGACATGCACTCCCGAAGGCTGCCCATGCCGCGCCTGATCCAGGCCTTGACGGTGCCCAGCGGCGTGCGGGTGCGCGCGGCAATCTCGCCATGCGAGCAGCCGTCGACATAGGCATACAAAATGCAATTGCGCCGGACTGGCTCCAGGCGCGACAGGCAGTCGTTGAGCTTGCCCAGGCTGGTGTGCAGTGCAAACGCGTCGGCCAGTTCGTGGTGCGCCTCCATGGATGCCTGCGTATCAAGCGCCTCAGCAGTTTCCTCGTCCACCGACACCTCGCGCGCGCCGCTGCGCACGCTGTTGAGCGCCAGGTTGCGCGTCACGCTGTAGATCCAGCCGCGTCCCGAACCGAGCGTGGCGTCAAAGCGGGCGGCTTGGGTCCAGATGTTCATGAAAGCATCGTGCAGCACATCTTCAGCCTGCTGACGCTGGCGCACGATGCGCAGTGCCACGCCCAAAAGACGGTGGCTTTCCTGTGTGTAAATATCCTGCAATGCCTGACGGTCGCCAGCGGCGCAACGCTGAAGGGCCTGCTCGTAGTCAAAGGAATGATCGGTGTCGGACGCAATTTTCAAGGCAGTCCCCATCGGCTTGAATCAATCGTGAAACGGACCCGGCGGCCTGAACGGATTGCCGGGAAAAGGTTTCGTTGGATGGTAGCCGACATGCGCCGCGCTGCAAGGGTTTCGTGCCTGCCCAGCGGCCTGCCTTGCGCCAGGCAGCCGGGCCCCTCAAGCTGTTGAGCTCAAGCGGCTTTCCAGAAAATATAATCGGCCTGGTATTTCACCACTTCCTTCATACCTTTTTTGGCGCTGCTGCATTCGCTGGCAGGCGCCACCCCGCCTTTGAGGGCCACGCGCTGGATATGCGTCACGCCGGTCATGGCGCCGCTGCCCATGGCGGGATTGGCCTTGACCAGCTGGTACGGCAGGTTGCCGGTGCCGGCCGGCGCGACCGCCAGTTGCGTGGCGGTCACTTTCGAGCCGTCCATCGCTTCCCAGGTGGCGGGCGGGCCGTAGTAGTTGCCGACCTGCTTGCCGCTGCGGTCATTCAGCATGGCGTTCGGTCCGACGAACACCCATTCGGTCATGCCGGGGGCGTTGGCCTTGTCGCGACATTCGTAGGTGATCTCGCCCACGCCGACGGTTTCCAGCGCGACCTTGTGGCCGGCCGGCACTTTGACAGCGTCGGGAAGGCTGTCCTGCATGAACATCGATCCCATCGGTTTCATCGGTGCCATGGCGCCGCAGGCGGCCAGCAACGCAGCAGCAGAAAGGGTGGCCAGGGCCAAGGGAAAGCGGTTCTTCGACATGGTGGTTCTCCAAAAATGTTGAGCAAATGAAGCAGCTTTTTCTGCGCTGCTACAGGTACTACACGCCAGCGGCGCTTTTGGATGCAGCGAAGCTCAAGTATTTTTGGAAAAGGGCAGGGCCTTGCCAACTCAGAAAGGCAGCGTCAAGCCTTGGTAGTCCAGCAGGTTACCCGTGTCGCCCGGCTGCAAGCATTGAATCACCGCCAGCAGGTCGCTGGCGGCTTCCTGGGCTGGCCGCACATTCAGGCCGGTCTTGGCAAACGGCTGGCTCAGGGCGGTGGCGACCGTGCCCGGATGCAGCGCGACGCAAACCGACAACCGGTTGCGCCGGGTCATCTCGACCGAGGCGGTCTTGACCAGCTGATTGAGCGCCGCCTTGGAAGCCCGGTAGCCATACCAGCCGCCCAGCGCATTGTCGCCAATGCTGCCCACCCGAGCCGACAGGAAGGCGGCAATGCAGCGCCCCTGCCGGGGCAGCAGCGGCAAGAAATGCTTCATCACCAGCGCCGGGCCGATGGCATTGACCTGCAGCACATGGGCCAAGTAGCCGGCATCCAGCTGGCTGAAGCTGCGCTCGGGCTGACCCTCGGGACCGTGCAAAAACCCGCTGGCCACGATCAGCAAGCGAAGTTCGAGCTGCTGCGCGGCACACTGTTCTGCAACCCAGCCGGCCGCCGTTTTCAAGCTGGCTTCGTCGCCATAGTCAATGGCCGGAAGGCTGCTGCGGCTCAGCCCCAGCACCGCCGAATAGGCTGGCGACCCGCCTTCTGCGCCGGAAAGCTGCGCCACCAGCGCGGCGCCCAAGCCGCCGCCCGCGCCAATCACCAGCGCGGCACCCTCCATCATGTCAAGGTTCATTTTGCTTCTTTATTAATGGCTGTCAGCGCAGGCCCTGCTTGCAAAAACAGCGTGTTTAACCCTCGAACCAGCCCGACCCACTCAGGCCTCGTCGTCCATCAGCCGCACCCGCACGCTCTTGCCCTTGACCTTGCCCATGGCCAGCTTGTGCAGCGCATCGCCGGCAATGCGCCGGTCCACCGCCACATAGGTCGAAAATTCGTTGACATTAATCTTGCCGATCTGCTCGCGGGTAAAGGTCGTCATGCCCTCGGCCTCGCCGGTCAGCGCGCCGAGCACATCGCCGGCGCGGATCTTTTCCTTGCGGCCGCCAACGATCTGCAGCGTGGCCATTGGCGGGCGCAATGGCTCCTGGCTGGCGGGTGTCAACTCTTCAAGCCTGTGCCATTCGGACTCGGACTTTTGCAGCACCTCGATCTTGCCGACCGAGCCCATCTCGTCCATGCTCGCCAGGCTGATCGCCCAGCCGTCCTCGTCGGCGCGGCCGGTGCGGCCGATGCGGTGGATGTGGATTTCACTGTCCGGCGTCACATCGACGTTGATGACCATTTCCAGCTGCGCGATGTCCAGCCCGCGCGCCGCCACGTCGGTGGCCACCAGCACCGAGCAACTGCGGTTGGCAAACTGCACCAGCACCTGGTCGCGCTCGCGCTGCTCGAGCTCGCCGAACAGCGCCAGGGCAATAAAGCCCCGGTCTTTCAGGAGCTGCACCAGCGCCCGGCATTGCGACTTGGTGTTGCAAAACGCCAGCGTGCTGACCGGCCGGTAGTGACTCAACACCCGCGCCACCGCATTGAGGCGGGCCTCGTCATGGTCGGAGTCCTCGACCTGGTACCAGCGCTGGCGGATCTTGCTTTTTTCGTGCTGCGCCTGCACGGTGATGGTTTGCGGACTTTTCATGAACTGCTGGCTGATCTTGGCAATGCCTTCGGGGTAGGTTGCCGAAAACAGCAGCGTCTGGCGCTCTTTCGGGCACTGCTTGGCGACCACCGCGATGTCGTCGAAAAAGCCCATGTCGAGCATCCGGTCGGCCTCGTCCAGCACCAGGGTGTTCATGGCCGACAAATCGAGGTTGCCACGCCCCAGGTGGTCCATGATGCGCCCCGGCGTGCCGACGACGATGTGCGCGCCGTGCTCCAGGCTGGCCATCTGCCCGCGCAGGGCAACGCCGCCGCACAGCGTCACGACCTTGATGTTTTCCTCGGCGCGCGCCAGGCGGCGGATTTCGCTGGTCACCTGGTCGGCGAGTTCACGCGTCGGGCACAGCACCATTGCCTGGATGGCAAAGCGCCGGGCATTCAGGTTGGCCAGCAATGCCAGCGCAAAGGCGGCGGTCTTGCCGCTGCCGGTCTTGGCCTGGGCGATCAGGTCCTTGCCGAGCAGCGCCACCGGCAGGGCGGCGGCCTGGATCGGCGTCATCTGGGTGTAGCCGAGCTGGGTCAGGTTGGCCAGCACATGGGCCGGCAGCGACAGGGCGCTGAAGTCATTCGAAGAAGTAGTCATAGCGCCCGATTATCGTGACTCGTGCCAGCCGTGCGGCCCGGCAGGGCCGCAGGTGCGAATCCCGTTAAGCTCTGGCGCTGCCCGCACCCCGGCCATTGCCCCATTTTTTACACCCGAACACCGCCATGGAACTTGATTCACCAGCCCTTCGCAATGCCGTTCAGTCGCTGGCCAGCCAGGCGTTGCCCGCCTTTGGCCTGGCGCTGGCCGCCGCCCTGGCCGGGGTCTGCGCCGTGTGGTGGCTGGTGCAGCGCCAGGGCGCGCGCCCTGAAAGCAGCCGGTTCACGCCGCTGGCGTCGCTGCTGGGTTTTCTGGCGCTGGGCTTTGGCCTGATCATCGGGGCGGCCGCCGTGTTTGCCGAAATCGCCGAACAGCTGGGCGACGGCCGCCAGCTCGGCCAGCTGGACCAGCTGTTTTCAGACACGGTTCAAGCCACGCTTTCGCCAGGCGTTTTCAGGGCCTTTGCACTGCTGACCCACCTGGGCGATCCGCTCACCCTGGCGGGCCTGGGCGTGGCAGTCGCAGTCCTTTTGCTCTGGCAGCGCCAGCCTGGCCTGTGCGTCGGCTGGGCCCTGGCGCTGGGCGGCAATGCGGTGCTGAACACGGTCCTCAAGCGCATTTTCGAGCGCACCCGGCCGGTGCATGACAACCTCAGGGCATTTGCCGACGGCTGGAGCTTTCCAAGCGGCCATGCCTCGGGCTCGTTGGTGGCCTACGGCATGCTGGCCTATCTGGCGGTGCGGCTGCTGCCCGCTCGCTGGTCGGACGCACGCCTGCCAGCGCTATTGCTGGCGACTGCCGTGGTTTTCATCGTGTGCGCCAGCCGGGTCTTTGTGCAGGTGCATTTCGCCACCGATGTGCTGGCTGGCATGGCCTCCGGCTCGGCCTGGCTGGCCGTTTGCATCGGCGCGCTTGAGCTGGTGCGGTACCACCGGCAGGGCGAGGCACGCCACCCGGCCTGAAATGCGCTGCGGGCCCGGGGCCGGCTGACCCGCCGGGAAACGATTGGCCGGCAAAGCTCGCAGGCAATGCACGATTCCGGGAAGCGGGCTAAACTATATTGCGCGCAATTAAATTGCTCGCAATATTAAACGGTGCCGCCATGCTGTGATGCCGTTTTGTGCCTTGTTTTGTGCCTTTCAACCCGACAACGAAAGCGAGCTTCCCATGTCCACATCCAACGTCAATGCACCCGCTGGCCAATCGCGCCGCCACCTGCTGGTCGGCAGCCTTGCCGTGGCCGCCAGCGCAGGCGCGGCGGCAGCCACCCCGGTCGGCAGCGCTGCCGCCATGAAAGCCGGCCCTGCCGCAGCCCAGCGCAGCAACCTGGTGACCACCCAGGACGGCGCCCAGATCTACTACAAGGACTGGGGAGCCGGCCCGCAAACCGTGGTCTTCAGCCACGGCTGGCCCTTGAGCGCCGACGCCTGGGAAGACCAGATGATGTTCCTGGCGTCCAAGGGCTACCGCTGCATTGCCCACGACCGGCGCGGCCATGGCCGCTCCAGCCAGCCCTGGGACGGCAACAACTACGACACCTTCGCTGGCGACCTCAACACCCTGGTGTCCACGCTGAACATCAAAAACGCAACCTTGGTCGGCCACTCGATGGGCGGCGGCGAGGTCGCCCGCTACCTGGGCAAGTTCGGCAGCGCGCGCGCTTCCAAGGCGGTGCTGATTGCCGCGGTGACGCCGCTGATGCTCAAGACGGACAACAACCCCGACGGCACGCCGCTGAGTGCGTTTGACGGCATCCGTGCCGGCCTGCAAGCCGACCGCGCCCAGTTCTACAAAGACCTGACCACGCCGTTCTTCGGCTTCAACCGCAGTGGCGTCAAGGACTCCCAGGGGCGCCGCGACACCTTCACCAACCTGGGCATGCAGTCCAGCCTGCGCAGCTCCTACGAGTGCGTCAAGCAGTTTTCAGAAACCGACTTCACCCAGGACCTGAAGAAGATGACGCTGCCAACGCTGATCATCCACGGCGACGACGACCAGATCGTGCCGATCGCCCCGTCGGCCATCGCGGCCTCGAAAATCCTGAAAAATGCCCGTCTTGAGGTCTACAAAGGCGGCTCGCACGCGATTCCGCAAATGAACAAGGACCAGCTCAACGCGGATTTGCTGGCCTTCCTCAAGCAGGCCTGAGGGGCAGACATGACCCCACCGGCCCAGGGTTGCTGCCCGGTGGTATGGTCGGTCGCCGATTGCGCGTAAACAGGAAAAACACCCATGCAGAATTTTGACTTCGACCTTTTCGTCATCGGCGGCGGCAGCGGCGGCGTGCGCGCCGCCCGCATGGCCGCGCAGCGCGGCGCCCGCGTCGGCCTGGCCGAGGTGGCCGAGATGGGCGGCACCTGCGTCAACCTGGGCTGCATTCCGAAAAAACTCTACAGTTATGCAGCGCACTTTGCCGAGAGCTTCGAGGAATCACACGGCTTTGGCTGGGTGGGCGAGGCGCCGCTGCTGAACTGGGAAACTTTGAAAACCAACCGCGCCCGCGAAATTTCCCGCTTGAACGGCATTTACCTGCAATTGCTCAAAAGCTCGGGCGTGCAGGTCATCAATGGCTGGGCGACGCTGGTGGATGCGCACACGGTTGATATCGCCGGCCAGCGCCACAGTGCCAAAAACATATTGATTGCCACCGGCGGCAAGCCGAGCATTCCCGAATTTCCGGGCAGCGCGCATGTCATCAGCTCGAACGAGATGTTTGACCTGTCGCCGTTTCCGCAGCGCCTCTTGGTGGTTGGCGGCGGCTATATTGCCTGCGAATTTGCCTCGATCTTCAACGGACTCGGCTCCGAGGTCACCCAGCTCTACCGGGGCCACCAGGTGCTGCGCGGCTTTGACGAGGAGGTGCGCGGCTTCATTGCCGGCGAGATGGTCAAAAGCGGCATCACGCTGCACCTGAACACCGATGTGGCCGCCATCGAACGCACCGCCGATGGCCTGCAGGTCCAGTTGCACGACGGCAGCCTGGTCACCGTTGACAGCGTGCTGTATGCCACCGGCCGGGTGCCGCTGGTGGCTGGCCTGGGCTTGGAGGCAGCCGGCGTGGCGCAGAACGCGGCTGGGGCAATCCAGGTGAACGACCAGTACCAGACCTCGGTGCCGTCGATTTACGCGGTCGGCGATGTGACGGCCCGGGTGCAGCTGACGCCGGTGGCCCTGGGCGAGGCGATGGTGGTGGTCGATGCGCTGTTTGGCCCGCCAGAAGGCAAGGCGCCGCGCGCCATGAGCTACGACTTCATCCCGACGGCGGTGTTCACCCATCCGAACATCGGCACGGTCGGCTATTCGGAGCGTGAAGCGAGCGAAAAATTCGGCAAGATCAGCGTCTACAAAAGCGACTTCAAGTCACTCAAGCACACCCTGAGCGGCAGCACCGAGCGCACCCTGATGAAGCTGATCGTCGAAGACGCGACCGACCGGGTGGTCGGCCTGCACATGGTCGGCGCCGATGCCGGCGAGATTGTCCAGGGCTTTGCCGTGGCGATGAAAGCCGGCGCGACCAAGGCAATCTTCGACAGCACCATCGGCATCCACCCGACGATGGCCGAAGAGTTCGTGACCATGCGCGAGCCGGTCAAGCACTGAATCCAGCGGCACCAGATTGCTATTATTTATATAGCTTAAAACACACGCCCTGCTTGCACAAGAGCCTTGTTTTTCTAAAAAAACAGCTTTTTCACCTGGCCAGTGCCTAAAACGCCCGCTCGCCCTGGTGCCACGCGCCGCGCACGATGGGCATGGCGCCGCTCAGCCGCACCCGGATCAGGTCGGCGCGCAGGCCGGGTGCCAGCTCGCCCCGGTCCTGCAGGCCCATGGCGCGTGCCGGG
>JACMQR010000100.1 GCA_014376885.1 Polaromonas sp. | reverse complement strand
TGCGGGCGCTGTGCCGGCCGCTGCCGCTGCCATGCACAAACAAAAACCAAGCCGCCCGCGCCAGGGGGCACGACAAGATCGCCGTAAAGCCATGCGTCGCCGCAGGGAATGCGGACTTCGCCCGATGCAGGTACCGACCCGGATTGGTTCATGGCGCTCTCCAGCACAAGGAATCCATCACCGTATAAGAAACCGACGCTCGGGGCTGTCAGTTTTCTTCGCTTGGCAGGCCAGCAGGCTGGAAATTCATTTATTTGACTGAAATATGCTTCAGGCGCTTGCCCTTTCTACCTTATATGCTATTAAAAGCACAGTAAGCAACAGAAGCCTTGGCAATGGGCTGTGCGTACGGCGGTCAGCCCAGCTTTTTCACCAGCACCTGGCTTTTGCGGTCCCAGTTGTACTTGCGCTTGCGGGCATCTGGCAGCCAGTCCGGGTCCATTTGGACGAAGCCGCGCTTGATGAACCAGTGCATGGTGCGGGTGGTCAGCACAAAGATGCTCTGCAGGCCGGCCGCCCGGGCGCGCTGCTCGATGCGTTTCAAGATTTTTTCGCCGTCGCCCTGGCCCTGGCTTTGTGGCGACACGGTCAGCGCTGCCATCTCGGCGGTCTTGGCCTCTGGATAGGGATAGAGCGCGGCGCAGGCAAAGATCACGCCGTCATGCTCGACGATGGTGTAGTGGTCAGCGTCGCGCTCGATCTCGGTACGGCTGCGCTTGACCAGCGTGCCGTCCTTTTCAAACGGCTCGATGAGCTGCAAGATGCCGCCGACGTCGTCGGCAGTGGCTTCGCGCAGTTCTTCGAGCTTTTCATCGACCACCATGGTGCCGATGCCGTCATGCACATAGATCTCCAACAGCAGTGCGCCATCAACCGCGAACGGGATGATGTGGCTGCGCTCGACGCCGGCCTTGCAGGCGGTCACGCAGTGCTGCAGGTAAAAAGCGGTGTCGCTCGGCTGCTGACCGGCCGGCGAGCGGGCCAGCAGTTGTTCTGCTGCGGCCAGGGGCAGCTCGGTGTCAACGGGATTGTCTTCGCTGCCGGCTTCGCCCGGCTGGGTCCGGATGCCGGGCACTTCAGTGACAAAAATCAGCTTGTCGGCCTGCAGCGCAATCGACACGCTGGTGGCCACTTCTTCCATCGTCAGGTTGAAGGCCTCGCCAGTCGGGGAAAAGCCGAAGGGCGAGATCAAGACCATTGCATTGAAGTCCAGCGTGCGGGAGATGCCGGCCACATCGACCTTGCGCACCAGGCCCGAATGCTGGAAATCCACGCCGTCGACGATCCCGACCGGCCGGGCGGTGATGAAGTTGCCCGAGATCACCCGGATGGTCGAGCCAGCCATCGGCGTGTTCGGCAGGCCCTGGCTGAAGGCGGCTTCGATCTCGTAGCGCAGCTGGCCGGCCGCTTCCTGCGCGCAGTCGAGCGCGACTTCGTCGGTGATGCGCATGCCGTGCGAATATTTCGCCGCGTGGCCCTTGGCTTTGAGCTGCTCGTTGACCTGGGGCCGAAAGCCGTGCACCAGCACCACCTTCACGCCCATGCTCTGGATCATCGCCAGGTCCTGCGCCAGATGCGGCAGCTTGCCCGCTGCAATGGCTTCGCCGCAAATGCCCACCACAAAGGTCTGGTTGCGAAATTTGTGGATGTAAGGCGCCACCGAGCGAAACCAGGGCACAAAGGTGAAATTAAAGACCGTGGACATGGCGCGCTTTCGGGGTTCGGACACTGGCATGAAACCATGCAGAGCGTTGCCTGAACGCCTTTGCCGGAGGAACAAAAAAAAGAGCGGTCAGTGTAAGGGACGGCCCGGGCTAGCCCAGCCAGGCAAAAGCCTGGCGGACAGGCGATGTTCAGGCAGAGCGCCGATAATCCGCAGTTTTGATTGCTGGGCCTGCCTTGCTTCCTTCCTTGTCCCCTCTGGCCATTACATTTCCTGAATCTTTGCCGGTATCGGGCAAACGCGATGACATCGCTGCGGCGCTGACGGCGCACCAGGTCATCATCGTCTGCGGCGAAACCGGCTCGGGAAAAACCACGCAGCTGCCGAAAATCGCCCTGGCCATGGGGCGCGGCAAGCTCAACTATCCGCCCGGTCAGGGTAAGCTGATCGGCCACACCCAGCCGCGCCGCATTGCCGCGTCCAGCGTGGCCAAGCGGATTGCCGAAGAGCTGAAAACGCCGCTCGGCGACGTGGTCGGCTTCAAGGTGCGTTTTCAGGACCGGCTTAGCCGCGATGCGTCGGTCAAGCTGATGACCGACGGCATCTTGCTGGCCGAGACGCAGACCGACCCGCTGCTGCGCGCCTATGACACGATCATCATCGACGAGGCGCACGAGCGCAGCCTGAACATCGACTTTTTGCTCGGCTACCTGCGCCAGCTGCTGCCGCGCCGGCCCGATCTGAAGGTGGTGATTACGTCGGCGACGATCGACGCCCAGCGCTTTGCTGACTACTTTGCGATGCCCGCGCAGGCGCAGGGCCGCCCCAAGCCAAGCGACGCCCCCGTGGGGGGCAGTGACGACGCGCCGCGCGGATCGTGGGGGCCTTTGGTGCCGGCGCCCGTGATCATGGTGTCGGGCCGGATGTTTCCGGTCGAGCAGCGCTACCGGCCGTTCGAAGAGTCGCGCGAGCATGACCTGAACGACGCGATTGCCGAGGCGGTTGACGAACTCTGGCTCAGTCCGCACAGCGCCGGCGATATTTTGGTATTTTTGCCTGGCGAGCGCGAAATCCGTGAAGCTGCCGACCATCTGCGCAAGCATTTGGCGCCCAAGCCCATGATGCGCAATGCCGAGGTGCTGCCGTTGTTTGCGCGCCTGAGCCCGGCCGAGCAGGACCGAATTTTCGACGGCCACAGCGGCCGGCGCATTGTGTTGGCCACCAATGTTGCCGAAACGTCGCTCACGGTGCCGGGTATCCGGTATGTCATTGACGCCGGAACGGCGCGCGTCAAGCGCTACAGTTTCAGAAGCAAGGTCGAGCAGCTGATGGTCGAGCCGATTTCGCAGTCGTCGGCCAACCAGCGCGCCGGGCGCTGCGGCCGGGTGGCCGACGGCATCTGCATCCGGCTGTACGACGAGCCCGACTTTTTAAGCCGGCCGCGCTTTACCGACCCGGAGATTTTGCGCAGCTCTTTGGCATCGGTGATTCTGCGTATGAAAGCGCTGCATCTGGGCACCATCGAGGATTTCGCATTCATCGAGCCGCCGCAGCGCCGCGCCATTGCCGACGGCTACCAGCTGCTGGCCGAGCTGGGCGCGGTCGACGACGACAACGAACTGACGCCGGTGGGCCGCACGCTGGCCAAGCTGCCACTGGACCCGCGCGTCGGCCGGATGATCCTGGAAGCCAAGGACCGCAAGGCCCTGGACGAAGTGCTGGTGATTGCCAGCGCTCTTAGCGTGCAGGATGTGCGCGACCGGCCGATGGACAAGCAGGCCCAGGCCGACCAGGCACATGCCAAGTTCGACGACGAGAAAAGCGAGTTCGTTGGTTACCTGAAGCTGTGGAAATGGCTCAATGAGTCGCGCGGCGGACGGGTGCAGCCGCCGCCCAGGCCTGTGCCCAAAGGGGCGGGGAACCAGGCGTTCTTGCCCGTCCACCAGCGAATGACTACTTCGTTGCCCTCTGCTGATGCCCATGACCTTCCCGCAGCCGCGCCCAGCCACAAGCTGAGCAACCGGCAGTATGAAAACCTGCTGCGCGAAAATTTCGTCAACATCCGCCGCGTGCGCGAATGGCGCGACATCCATTCGCAGCTGCAGGCCGTCGTTGGCGAGCAGGGCTGGCTTTTGAATGTCCAGCCGGCCAGCTACGAGCAGCTCCATTTGTCGCTGCTGTGCGGCCTGCTGGGCAATATCGGCCTGAAAAGCGATGACGACGACTGGTACCTGGGCGCGCGCGGCATTCGGTTTTACCGCCATCCTGGCGCGCGGCTGAGCAAAAAACCGGGCCGCTGGATGATGGCTGCCGAGCTGGTCGAAACCACGCGCCTGTTTGGCCGGGGGCTGGCCAATATCGACCCGCAATGGATCGAGCAGGCGGGCGGCCATCTTTTGAAAAAGCAGCTGCTCGATCCGCACTGGGAGAAAAAATCCGCCCAGGTGACCGCGCTGGAGCGGGCCACGCTGTACGGGGTGGTGGTGTACAGCGGGCGGCGCGTCAACTTCGGCAAGATCGACCCGGTCACCTCGCGCGAAATCTTCATCCGAGAGGCGTTGATCGCGGGCAACTGGGACACGAAGCTGCCCTTTTTGGCTGCCAACGACAAGATGATCGCCCACGTCCAGGACCTGGAGCACAAGGCGCGGCGCCAGGATGTGCTGGTCGACGAGGAGCTGATCTATGCGTTTTACGACCAGCAGCTGCCCGCCGACACCTGCACCGGCGCGGGCTGCGAGAGCTGGTTTAAATCCGAGGTCAAGAAGCAGCCAGACCTGCTGCTGCTCAGCCAGGACGCGCTGATGCGCCATGAGGCGGCCGGCATCACCGCGCAGGCATTTCCGAAGACGCTGCGCCTGGGCGGCGTTGATTGCCTGGCGGTGTACCTGCACGAGCCGGGCGACGCGCGCGACGGCGTGACCGCCGAGGTGCCGATCTTTGCCCTCAACCAGGTGAGCGAAGAGCGCTGCGAATGGCTGGTGCCCGGCATGCTCAAGGACAAGGTTCAGGCGCTTATCAAGACCCTGCACCAGCGACCGCGCTCCCGGCTGGTGCCCCTGCCGGACACCGCCACCCGGATGGCGCAGGAGTTGCAGCAGGCCGAAAGGTTTGGCACCGGTTCGCTGACCGACGCGGTGTTGAAATGGGTGCAGGCGGCCACGTCGCTCGACATCAACCGCGCCGACTTGAAGCTGGACATGCTGCCGGCCCACCTGTTCATGAACTTTCGGGTGGTCGACGAGCACGGCCGCCAGCTTGGCGCGGGCCGCAACCTGGCCGCGCTCAAGGTCGAACTGGGCGCGCAGGCGCGCGGCGCTTTTCAGGCGCTGGCCGGGTTGAAGAACCTGGGCAAGGTTGCGCCTCTGCCGCCAAACATTGCAAACCCCGCAAACACCAGAAAAAATGTTGATTCAAAGCAGAATTTCATGTCAAAACAGCCTGATATGCAGGCGGAGCAGGCACGCAGTGCTCCTCAAAAAATAGCAATCAAGGCGCCTGAGCGCTACACCGGCTGGAGCTTTGGCGAGCTCCCCGAGCTGATGGAAATCGGCAGGGGCAGGCAGACCCTGATCGGGTTTCCCGCCCTGATCGACCTGGGCGATGGGGTGGCGATCGAGGTGTTCGACGAGCCCGATGCCGCTGCCGCCAAACATCGGGCCGGCCTGCGGCGCTTGTTTTCGCTGCAAATCAAGGAGACGCTGAAATACCTGGAAAAAAACCTGCCCGAGCTGATGAAGATGACCACGGCCTATATGCTGGTGGGCCGCGCTGGCGACAACTCAGGCGGCGGCACGGTGGACGAGCTGCGCCAGCAGATCATCGAAGTCGCGCTGGACCGGGCTTTCCTGCTGGAGCCGCTGCCGACCTCTGAGGCCGATTTCAAGAAACGGCTGGACGAGGGGCGCGGCCGGCTGACCCTGATCGCCAGCGAAGTGGCCCGACTGGCGGGGGCGATTCTGGTCGAGTTCGCCGCTGCGCAGCGAAAAATCAAGGACACGAAAAACGCCCTTGACAGCGCCCAGGACGCCAGCCAGCAGCTCGGGCGCCTGGTGTCCAAGAAATTTCTGACCGCCACCCCGTACAGCCAGCTTCAGCACTTCGCCCGCTATCTCAAGGGCATCACTTTGCGAATGGACAAGTGGCGCGCCGACCCGGCCCGGGACGCGGCGCGCCTGGCCGAACTGCGGCCGCACGAGCAGCGTTACTGGCGCCTGGTGGGCGAGCGCAAGGGTGCGGCCGACCTGCGCCTGCAGGAATACCGCTGGCTGCTTGAAGAGTTGCGAATCAGCTTTTTTGCGCAGGAACTCCGCACCCCCCAGCCGGTCAGCATCAAGCGCCTGGACAAACTCTGGGCGCAACTGAACAGCTGAAAAATCCTCACCTAAAAACTCAGGCTCCTAGATGCGGCCCATCAGCAGCAGCACGACCAGGATCACCACCACCAGGCCAATGCCGCCGCTCGGACCGTAGCCCCAGCTGCGGCTGTGGCCCCAGGTGGGCAGCGCACCGACCAAAAACAGGATCAGCACAATCAGCAAGATGAGCGACAGGGACATGAAAGACTCCTCGGTTGTTCGGCCAGTCAAATCCAAATTGTTGCCTTCCGGCTTGCCCGGCCAAGCCGGAAGGCAGGCCCTGCCAGCGTCAGGAGTTACCTACAGCCGGGCTAGCCGCTGAACGGCCAACTGCAAGGTGGCGTCTTTTTTCGCAAAGCAAAAGCGCACGATGCGCTGCTCGAAGCCGTCGGCATACAGCGCCGACAGCGGAATCGCCGCCACGCCGATTTCAGCCGTCAGCCAGCGGCAGAAATCGGCTTCGCCCAGGTCGCTGACGCCGGAGTAGTCAACGCACTGGAAATAGCTGCCCTCGCTGGGCATCAGCTTGAAGCGCGTTCCGGCCAGGCCGCTCCGGAACAAATCGCGCTTGCGCTGGTAAAAAGCCGGCAGCTCCCGGTAGGGCCGGTCGTCGGCCATGTAGGCGGCCAGCGCATGCTGCACTGGCGTGTTGACGGTGAACACGTTGAACTGATGCACCTTGCGAAATTCGGCCGTCAGCGCGGCCGGTGCGGCCACATAGCCTACTTTCCAGCCTGTGACATGGTAGGTTTTCCCAAAGCTGCTGACAATGAAAGCGCGTGCCGCCAACCCGGGAAACTGCGCGGCGCTGCAGTGCCTGCGGCCCAGCGCGGCGTCAAACACCATGTGCTCGTACACCTCGTCGCTGACGAGCAGCACGTCGGTGGGCGCCAAGATGTCCTGCAGCCGGGCCATCTCGGCCTCGGTCCAGACCGTCGCGCTCGGGTTGTGCGGCGAGTTGACGATGAGGGCGCGTGTCCGCGGGCCAATGGCGGCCTCGATCTTGTCGAAGTCGGGCCGAAAGGAGCCGGGTGTCAGGGGAACGCGCACTACCGTGCCGCCCGCCAGTTCGATATTGGGAATGTAGCTGTCATAGCAGGGCTCCAGCACAACCACCTCGTCGCCCGGATGCACCACGGCCAGGACGATGGTGATGATGGCCTGCGTGGCGCCGGCGGTGATGGTGATTTCGCTGTCCGCGTCATAGCTGCGGCTGTAAAGCGCCGCCAGCTTGGCGGCCACCGCTTGGCGCAGCGCCGGTACGCCGGCCATTGGCGGGTACTGGTTGTGGCCCTGCTGCATGGCCGCCGTCACGGCGTTGACCAGCGCCGGGTCGCAGTCGAAATCCGGAAAGCCCTGGCCGAGATTGACTGCGCCCTTTTCTGCCGCCAGCGCCGACATGACCGTGAATATGGTGGTGCCGACCCGGGGCAGCCGGCTTGTCAGGGCGGGCGTGCGTGCGGCCGGGGC
>JACMQR010000099.1 GCA_014376885.1 Polaromonas sp. | reverse complement strand
CTCAGGCCTGCGGGACCTGCTTGAGCGGCGCCCTGCACCGCTGGCGGCGATTGGCGACATCGAGCTGGCGCATGACCGGATGCATGTGGCGGCGCTTCGGGGCTTGAGCGACCAGCTGGCTGAAGACATCCGGGCCGGTGGCCCCAGCCATGCCCAGATCGACCCGGACACCGCGCTCAATGTCCACACCTGGACGGCGGCCCTGCGGGCGGCCGGCGCGGTCATCGCGGCCACCGACGCGGTGCTGGCCGGCGAACTGACCAACGCTTTTTGCGCGGTGCGCCCGCCGGGCCACCATGCCGAGCATGCCAAAGCCATGGGCTTTTGCTTTTTCAACAACATAGCAGTTGCCGCCAAATATGCGCTGGCGCGCCATGGCTTGAAGCGGGTGGCGATTGTCGACTTTGATGTTCACCACGGCAACGGCACCGAAGACATCGTGCGCGGCGACAACCGGATTTTGATGGTGAGCTTTTTTCAGCATCCGCTGTTTCCATTCAGCGGCGCGGACACGGCAGAGCCCAATATGGTCAACCTGCCGGTGCCGGCCAACACCCGGGGCATGGACATCCGCGAGCTGATCGACATGCTGTGGATGCCCCGCCTGGACGCCTTCAAGCCAGAAATGATCTTCATCAGCGCCGGCTTCGATGCGCACCGCGACGATGAGCTGGGGCAGCTGGCCCTGAACGAGCAGGACTTTTCCTGGATCACCGACCGCATCAAGCAGGTCGCCGACCGCCATGCCAAGGGGCGCATCGTGTCGGCCCTGGAGGGCGGCTACAGCTTTGGCGCGCTCGGCCGCAGCGTCGAGGCCCATGTCCGGGTGCTGGCGGGTTTATAACGTTTGGAAATTCCATGAATGCTGCGCCTTTGCGAGCCGATGCCTCGCCTTTTCTTTTGCACACCCGCGATGCGCGCGGTGTTCACCGCCTGGTGCTAAACCAGCCGGCCAGCTTCAATGTTCTTGGAGAGGACATGCTAGCCGCCCTGCAAGCGGCGCTGGACGACGTTGCCGGCGACCCGTCGGCGCGCGCGGTGGTGCTGGCGGCCCGGGGAAAGGCGTTTTGCGCCGGCCACGACCTCAAGGAATTGCGCGCCCGGCCCGAACTTGGTTATTACCAGGCGCTGTTTGCCCGGTGCAGCCGCCTGATGCTGAGCATGCAAAACCTGCCGGTGCCGGTGATTGCCCAGGTGCAGGGCCTGGCCACAGCCGCCGGCTGCCAGCTGGTGGCCCAGAGCGACCTGGCCGTGGCCGCCGACAGCGCCAGCTTTGGCGTCAACGGCATCGACCTGGGTTTGTTTTGCGCCTCGCCCAGCGTGCCCCTGGCGCGCAACATGCTTCCCAAGCAGGCGATGGAAATGCTGCTGACCGGCGAGTTCATCACCGCCGGCGAGGCGAAAAGCCGCGGGCTTGTCAACCGCGTCGTGCCGCTGGACAGGTTGGACGCCGAGGTCGAATCCCTGCTGCTGGCGATTCTGGCCAAACCGCGCGAGGCGGTCGCCATGGGCAAGGCGCTGTTTTACAAGCAGCTAGAAACTGGCGTCGAGGCAGCCTACCAGCTGGCCGGCCAGACCATGGCATGCAACCTGATGCATCCGGCGGCCCAGGAGGGCGTGCAGGCGTTCATCGACAAACGGCCGCCGCACTGGCCCGCGCCGGCACCGTGAGCCAGGCTGCGGTTTCCTTTTTTTCGCTTCCGGCCGCCGTCCGGCCTGAGGTGCAGGGTTTCGAAGGCTGGCTGAGCGCGCTGGCCCAGCCAGGCGCGCTGGCCGAAATGGGCGGGCTGCTGGCTTGCCTGCTGCTGGCCGGCCTGCTGACGCGGCTGCTGGGCCGCGCGCAGTCGGTCAGGGACGGCTCGTCCATCCTGTTTGGCAGCCGCCTGGTCGATGGTGTGCTGTTTCCGCTGCTGCTGCTGGTTTTCGCCTATGTCATGCAGACCGTGCTGGCCCGGTGGTTCGCGCTGGCGCTGTTTCCCATTGCCCAGCCGGTGCTGCTGGCGCTGGCCGTGATCCGGCTGGCGGTCAAGGTGCTGCAGGTCGCCTTCAAAGACGCGCCGGTGGTGCGGGCGCTTGAGCGCACCTTTTCCTGGCTGGCCTGGGCGCTGCTGGCGATGTGGCTCAGCGGCCTGCTGCCGGTCATTCTGGACGAGCTCGACAGCATCAAGTGGAAGGTCGGCGCCTCGGTGCTGTCGGTTCGCCTGCTGCTGCAAGGCGCGCTGACGGCCGGCGTCGTGCTGTTGATCACCTTGTGGATTTCGTCGGCGATTGAACGGCGGCTGCTGCGCGCGGCCACCGGCGGCGAGCTGTCGCTGCGCAAGGCGCTGAGCAATGCGACGCGCGCCGTGCTGATGTTCGTCGGCCTGCTGCTGGCCTTGTCGTCGGTGGGCATCGACCTGACCGCGCTGTCGGTATTGGGCGGCGCCATCGGCGTGGGCGTGGGTTTCGGCCTGCAAAAGCTCGCCTCGAACTACGTCAGCGGCTTTGTCATGCTGGCCGAGCGCAGCGTGCGCATTGGCGACAACATCCGGGTCGATAACTTTGAAGGCCGCATCACCGACATCAATGCCCGCTACACCGTGGTGCGGGCGCCGTCCGGGCGGGAATCGATCGT
>JACMQR010000098.1 GCA_014376885.1 Polaromonas sp. | reverse complement strand
TCTGAAAAAATACCAAAGGCCGGCAATATAAGAATATAGACCTCTGGGTGGCCCCAAATCCAGATCAGGTTGACATACATCATGGCGTTGCCACCCAGATCATTGGTGAAAAAGTTGGTGCCCACCGTGCGGTCAAGGGTGAGCAGCCCCAGCACAGCGGTCAGTACCGGGAACGCTGCCACGATCAGCACGTTGGTGCACAGCGCGGTCCAGGTGAAGATGGGCATCTTCATCATGGTCATGCCCGGTGCCCGCATCTTGATGATGGTGGCAATCAGGTTGATCCCGGACAGCGAAGTGCCGACGCCGGCGATCTGCAATGCCCAGATGTAATAGTCAACGCCCACGCCTGGGCTTTGCAAAATGCCCGACAGCGGCGGATAGGCCAGCCAGCCGGTGGTGGCGAACTCGCCCACGAACAACGACACCATCATCAGCACTGCGCCGCTGGCAGTCATCCAGAAACTGAGATTGTTCAAAAATGGAAACGACACATCGCGTGCACCAATTTGCAGCGGCACTACGAAGTTCATGAAGCCGGTGACCATTGGCATGGCGACAAAGAAAATCATCAACACGCCGTGGGCAGTGAAGATTTGGTCGTAATGGTGGGGCGGCAAGAACCCGGGGTTTTCGGCGAAAGCAGTCGCTTGGTGGGCACGCATCAGCAGCGCATCGGCAAAGCCGCGCAACAGCATCACGATTCCCAGGATGATGTACATGATGCCGATTTTCTTGTGGTCGATACTGGTGATCCAGTTGCGCCACAGTGGCCCCCAAGCACTGAAGTAAGTCATTGCCGAGGTCAGCGTAATGCCGCCCAATATCATCATGGCCAGGGTGGCCAGGACGATGGGGTCGTGCGGTATTGCATCCAAGCCAAGTCGACCAAATACCAGAGGAGAGAGATTTTGATCATTGAACATAAGAGGTCTCAGGTGCTTTTATAAGAACTACCAGCTGGTCTTCAGGGCTGCGGGCGCTCGGCCACCAGTGTGTTGCCGCCGGGGTTGCTCGGCGTGCACAGGGCGGCCACGAAGGTGCGCTGGGTGTCGCGCCAGGGTTTGGCCGACAGGCCGGCGATGCCGCCCTTGCCCAAGCCGCCGGACGCATCGATGGCCATCATCTGGTCCATGCACATCTTGCTACTGTCGACACAGCGGTTCAAGATGGCCTGGTACAAGCCGGTATCTACGCTGGCAAAATGCCGTACGGGTTCGGCCACGCTGGGTTTTTCCAGCTTGAGGTATTCGCTGCGGCCCAGCAGGTCGCCCGACGCCTTGGCGGACGTGACCCACTGGTCGAAGTTTGCCGGCGACATTCCCAGGAACTTGAAGCGCATCTTAGAAAACCCTTGGCCGCTGTAATTGGCAGAAAACCCGTCGTACACGCCAGCGGTGTTGATCACGCCATGCAGCTTGGTTTGCATTCCAGGCATGGCGTAGATCTGACCGGCCAGCGCAGGAATATAGAACGAATTCATCACCGTGGACGCGGTAATCCTGAACTCGATCGGCCGGTCCACCGGCGCGGCCAGTTCATTCACCGTGGCAATGCCGAGCTCTGGGTAGACAAACAGCCACTTCCAGTCCAGAGCCACGACCTCGACCACCAGCGGCATGACATCGGCTGCCAGCGGCCGGCTCGCATCGATCCGCTGCAGAGGACGATAAGGGTCGAGCTTGTGGGTGCTGATCCAGGTAATGGCACCCAGGGCAATGATGATCAGCAATGGCGCGCCCCAGATCACCAGTTCAAGGCGCGTCGAGTGGTCCCACTCAGGCGTGTAGACCGCCGCTTGGTTCGCCTGCCGGTAGCGCCAGGCGAACAACAGGGTCAGGACGATCACCGGCACGACGATCAGCAGCATCAGCACAACGGCTGTGACAATCAACTGCGACTGCTGCTGTGCGATGTCACCATGGGGCTTCATCACAATGGTGTTGCACGCCGCCAGCGGCAGGCTTGCCAGCAGCAAAGCCATGCGCCTGAGGGCAGGGAAACCGAAAGAAACGTGTGACATTCGTAATGATTCAGTGCAAAGGGTTAACGCCAATTGCGTATTAGAGGAGACTGTAGCTTGATTGATGCCGATTAGCCATTGGACATATTGTCCAAGGCGCGTCTTTAAAACCAGCCCATTCCAACGATGCAAAATCCCTCCGCCGCCTCCCTTGCGCTGCATCCCAGCGCCTCCGCCGCCCACACAATTCCTCGAGATTCTGGCCAGCACGGCGTCCCGCATGAAACCGGCGGCGTCGCGCCCGGTGACATCGCCGTCGGCGTCGTCATAGGACGAGCGTCCGAGTATTTCGATTTTTTTGTTTTCGGTATTGCCTGCGTGCTGGTTTTTCCCGGGGTTTTCTTTCCGTTCGTTGATCGCCTGCAGGGCACGGTCTATGCCTTCATGGTGTTTTCCCTGGCTTTTGTCATGCGCCCGCTGGGCACCCTTGCCGGCATGTGGCTGCAGCGCCGCTATGGCCGCAGCGCCAAACTCGGCCTGGCCTTGCTGCTGCTGGGCACCTCGACCGCCAGCATGGCGTTGCTGCCCAGCTACCAGGGGCTCGGTGTCGGCGCGATCGCCTTGCTCGCGCTGTGCCGCATCGGCCAGGGACTGGCCCTTGGCGGCGCCTGGGACGGACTGCCTTCGCTGCTGGCGTTGAGCGCTCCCGAAAATCGCCGGGGCTGGTACGCCATGCTGGGCCAGCTTGGCGCGCCTTTGGGGTTTTTGATCGCCTGCAGCCTGTTTGCCTACCTCTGGAGCAGCCTGACCAGCCAGGAGTTCCTCGACTGGGGCTGGCGCTTCCCGTTCTTTGCCGCTTTTGCCATCAACGTCGTAGCCTTGTTTGCGCGCCTGCGCCTGGTTGTCACGCCAGAGTATGAGCGCGAACTCGACGCCAACGAACTGCGGCCCTGCAGCATTCCCGAACTGCTCAGCACGCAGGGCAACAACGTGGTGCTGGGCGCCTTTGCAGCGCTGGCCAGTTTTGCCCTGTTTCACATCGTCACGGTATTTCCCTTGTCCTGGGTAATGCTCTATTCGAAGCAGGTCATTGGCGAGTTCCTGGTCGTGCAATGCGTCGGCGCTTTGCTGGCGGCCGCCGCCATGCCCCTGTCCGGCCTGCTGGCAGACCGCATCGGGCGGCGACGCACGCTGGGGCTGCTGGCGGTGCTGATCGGCGTGTTTGGCCTGTTCGCCCCCCTGCTGCTGGGCGGCGGCACGCTGGGGCAAGACGCATTCATCCTGGTCGGTTTCGTGCTGCTGGGCCTGTCGTATGGCCAGGCAGCGGGCGCCTTGACCGCCAATTTCCTGCCCCGCCTGCGCTACACCGGCGCGGCCCTGACAGCCGACCTGGCCTGGCTGATTGGGGCCGCTTTTGCACCGCTGGTGGCGCTGGGCTTGTCCGCGCGCTTTGGCCTGGTGGCGGTGACCGTTTACCTGCTGTCCGGCGCGGTGTGCACCTTGCTGGCGCTGCGGGTCAACCGGCTGCGGCCGGCGCCCGCTGCTGTTCCTGCTCGCGCCCCCGGCGCCGCAGCCCGGCAAGGCTAGCTTTTTCGCGCAGCTGCCGCATCCGCCACCGCTGCGAACCCCGCACGCACCGGGTAGCGGCGCTGCGGCAACCCCGGCCAGCCGATTGAAAGCCAGGGCCTTCAGCCGGCCGGCTTGTCTTTTTTGCCCGACCCTAGCCTGGACTCGCTGCCGGTGAGCAGTTTGGTGATGTTTTGCCGGTGACGGAACACCAGCAATGCGCTTATCACGACGATGGCCAGCACGATACGCTGGTCAGCGTACCAGGTCTCGCGGTCGCCCAGGAGGTAAAAAAATGGTGCAAAAACCGCACTGGCCATTGAGGCCAGCGACACATAGCGCGAGAAAAAAACAACGATCGCCCAGGTCAGCAGGGTAGCGAGTCCCAGCAACCATTCAATGCCGAGCAGGGCGCCGGCCGCAGTCGCCACCCCTTTGCCACCCTTGAACTTGAAAAACACCGGAAACAGGTGGCCGACAAAGGCCGCCAGCGACACGGCTGCAACCGTGCCGTCGCCCAGGCCGTAATCCGGTCCAAACCACTTCACCAGCATCACCGGCAACCAGCCCTTCAGGCCGTCCAGCAGCAAGGTCGCTACGGCGGCCAGTTTGCTGCCCGAGCGCAGCACATTAGTGGCACCCGGGTTTTTGCTGCCATAGCTGCGCGGATCATTCAGACCCATCACGCGGCTGACGATCACGGCAAAGGACAGCGAGCCGACCAGGTACGCCAGCAACGCCGCCAGGCTTGGAAACAGGTAGTGCAAAGTCTTTTCTCCCTTTTTTACGAGTCTTGCAGTGCGCCAGGCGGCGCATCGAGGCTGGCGAGCGCGCAGTGCACCGGCTTGGCGGCCAGCAGGCGCACGCACACCAGTGGCTCCAGGCCGACCAGGAAGCCGCGGCGCCCGCCATTGATGGCAATTCTAGGCAGCGACAAAATGCTCTCCTCGATGTAGACCGGCATGGCTTTGCGCGTGCCGAAAGGGGATGTTCCGCCCACCAGATAGCCGCTGTGCCGCTGGGCGACGTCGGGCCTGCAGGGCTCGACCGACTTGGCGCCGATTTGGCGCGCCAGATTCTTGGTGGACACCGTGCGGTTGCCATGCATGAGCACCAGCAAGGGCCGGGCGTCCTGGTCCTGCATCACCAGCGTCTTGACGACGGTGAACGGATCCAGGCCAAGCGCCCGGGCGCTGTGCAGCGCGCCGCCGTGCGCCAGGTAGTCGTAGGAATGCTCGGTGAAGGCCACCTGGTGCGACCTGAGAAGCGCCGTGGCCGGCGTTTCGCTGACATGTTCCTTTTTGGCCATGGCGGATAGGTTCTCGAGCAGACACGCCGGACTTAGAGCGCCGGGTCGCGGATGTCCCAGCGGATTGTGTTGATCTCGGCCAGCAGGTCTGCCGGCAGCACGGTGCCGAAGGCGGCCAGGTCCTCGTCAAGCTGCGCCAGCGAGGTCACGCCGATGATGGTGCTGGCGACCTGCCACTTGGTGTAGCAAAAGGCCAGCGCCATCTGCGTCGGCGTCAAGCCGTGATCGCGGGCCAGCTGGTTGTAGCGCCGCGCCGCCGTCAGCGCCTCAGGCCGGCCCCAGCGCTGCTTGCGCACCGATTCGTAGCGCGCAATCCGGCCGTCCTGCGGCGCTGCGGCGCCCTCGATGCCCGACAGGTCGTACTTGCCGGTGAGCAGGCCAAAGCCCAGCGGCGAATAGGCCAGAAGCGACACGCCCAGCCGGTGCATGGTCTCGTCCAGGCCGTTTTCAACCGTCCGGTTGATCAGGCAGTACGGGTTTTGCACCGTGGCCACGCGCGGCAGCCCGTGCTGCTCGGCCAGCCGGACGAACTCGTGCACGCCGTAGGGCGATTCGTTCGACAAGCCGATGTGGCGCACCTTGCCCTGGCGAACCAGCTGGCCCAGGGCTTGGAGCTGCTCGTGGAGCGTCGTCAGCGTTCGCTCCTGGGCCGGGTCGTAGTGCAGCACGCCAAACGCCGGCACATGGCGCTCCGGCCAGTGAATCTGGTAGAGGTCGATGACATCGGTCTGCAGGCGTTTCAGGCTGCCTTCACAGGCGGCGATGATGTCGGACGCCGTCATGCCCTTGCCCTCGCGAATCCAGGGCATGGCACGCGGCGGACCGGCCACCTTGGTGGCAAGCACCAGCTGCTGGCGCACGCCCGGATGCCGAGCCAGCCAGTTGCCAATGATGGTCTCGGTCGCGCCATAGGTGTCTTGCCGGGCTGGCACGGCATACATTTCAGCCGTATCGAGAAAGTTGATGCCTAGCTCCAGCGACCGCTCCAAGATGGCCTGGGAGGCGGCTTCACCGACCTGCTCGCCGAAGGTCATGGTGCCCAGGCAGACCGGCGTGACATGCAGGTCGCTGGTGCCGAGTTGAACTTTTTTCATGGGAATTGACAGGTTGGGTAGGTAGGCGGGCGGGGTAGGCGGGTTGGTGGGGTTGGCATCGCCGGCCAGGAGGGGGCTGACAGCAGCGAAAACGGGTAGTTTAAAGGCTGGGAAAACCGCCTGAGCCGTACCCGAACCCAGGCGCTTGTCTTACATATAAACACGTTTGAAACTTTTAGTATTGGCTGATCGACGCTTTGCTGCGTTTAATCGATGTGACCAACAAATTGAGGAGCTCCCCATGAGAAAAATTTTCACCATCACCCTTGTTTCTGCCGCACTGGCGGTGGCCGGGCTGTCGGGCTGCGCCAACATGAGCGAAACCCAGCAAGGCACCGCCCAGGGCGCGGGCCTTGGCGCACTGGCTGGCGCGGTGCTGGGTGCGGCGACCGGCGGTTCGCGGGGCGCAGCGCAGGGTGCGGTGCTGGGCGGCGCGGTGGGCGCGGGCGGCGGCTACATCTGGTCCAAAAAAATGCAGGACCAGAAAGCCGCCATGGAGCGGGCCACGGCCGGCACCGGCGTGGCCGTCAGCCAAACGCAGGACAACCGGTTGAAGCTCGACATCCCGAGCGATGTGTCGTTCGACGTCGGCCGCTCGGCCATCAAATCGAACTTTGCGCCTGTACTGACCAACTTTGCCAGCACGCTGAACCAGAACCCGATCACCTCGGTGACCATCATCGGCCACACCGACACCACCGGCTCGGATGGCGTCAACAACCCGCTGTCGGTGGACCGCGCCAACGCGGCGCGCGACTACCTGGTCGGCCGCGGCGTGGCCGCGCAGCGCGTGGCGACCGAGGGCCGCGGCTCGCGCGAGTCAATTGCCGACAACAGCAGCGCCCAGGGCCGGGCCCAGAACCGGCGCGTCGAGATCTATGTGGCCGAGCCAGCGCAGCGCCAGTAACCTTTCAAGCTGCAGCCGCAAAAAAAGCACCCGCGGGTGCTTTTTTTGGTCGGTCGCGCCTGCCGGTCTGGCCCGGCAGTCTGGCCGTCAGGCGTTCCTGAAGCGCTCTTCCTCCTGCAGGCGCAGCACGCGGCGCTGCACCTTGCCGGTCGTGGTCATCGGCAGGGCCGCGATGAATTCGATTTCCTTGGGATATTCATACGGCGCAAGGAGCTGCCGGACATGGGCTTGCAGTTCGGCCATCAGATCTTGGTCAAACTGGTCCTTCGCGCTTGCCACGCGGTCGCGGGCAGCTATTGAATCAGGAGCGAGAACGACATAGGCCTTGACCACCGAGCCGCGCTCCCGGTCGGGCTTGGGCACCACGGCGGCATTGGCCACCGCCGGATGCTTGACCAGGCAGTTCTCGATCTCGCCGGGGCCGATGCGGTAGCCGGCGGCCTTGAACACATCGTCGGCCCGGCCGTCATACCAGAGGTAGCCGTCGGCGTCGACCCGCGCCATGTCGCCGGTGCGGCACCAGTCGCCGGTGAATTTCGCCCGGGTGGCCGCTTCGCTGTTCCAGTAGCCCAGGAAAAAGATCGGGTCGGGGTCGCCATGAACGTCAAACCGGTTGATCGCCACATCGCCCGGCACGCCAACCGCGCAGGGGTTGCCCTGCTCGTCGATCACTGCGACCCGGTGGCCGGGGTAGGCCCGGCCCATGCTTCCCGGCCGGGCCGGCCAACCCCGGGCGGCGCCCAATGCGGCCAGCACCGGGGAAGGCGCCGGGCGCGGCCCGCCGGCGGGCACGGCGGCCACCAGCGGCGGCGCGCCCTGCAGGCTGCAGTTGCCCACGACATAGTTCATCTCGGTCTGGCCGAACATTTCATTGACGGTCACGCCAAGCTGCTCGCGGCAGTAGTCGAACACCGCATCGCCCACCGCCTCGCCGGCGCTCATCAAGCCCTGCAGGCGCAGCGCGAAGTGCGCCTGCGGCCGGGGAAACGCCTTCATCATGGCCTTGAGCGCGGTCGGGAACAAGAAGGTGTGCGTCACGCCATGCTCGGCCATCAGGCCAAAGGCCAGCTCAGGGCTGAAGCGGCCATTGAAGGCGACGATCGGCCGGCCGAAGTACAGCGTGGGCAGCAGCGCATCCATCAGCCCGCCGGTCCAGGCCCAGTCGGCCGGGCTCCAGAACACCGCGTTTGACGCGTCATTGGCCAGGCCGTCAAAGCCGAACCAGTTCTGGCTGCAGACAAAGCCCGGCAGGTTGCCCAGCAATGCCCGATGGGCCAGCAGCGCGCCCTTGGGCGGGCCAGTGGTGCCGCTGGTGTAGATCAGGATGGCCGCCTCGTCGGCCCGGGTGTTGACGGCGGCGTAGGCCTGCTGCCGGGCGGCCAGCGCGCCGGCGTAGTCGACGTCGCCCTGCCCTGCCGCAGCACCCACGGCCACCACGGTGCCGAGCGCCGGGCAGTCGGCCCGGATGGCGTTCACGCTGCCGATCGAGCTGTCATCGCAAATGGCCAGCACCGCCGCGCTGTCCTGCAGCCGGTAGGCCAGGGCCTCGGGCCCGAACAGCATCGACAGCGGCATGGCGACCGCACCCATCTGGAAAACCGCCATGTAGGCCACGGCGGTTTCAAAGCGCTGCGGCATCACGATGGCGACCCGGTCGCCGCGCTGCACGCCCAGCGCGGCCAGCACATGGCTGAGCGCATCGGCCGC
>JACMQR010000097.1 GCA_014376885.1 Polaromonas sp. | reverse complement strand
TCTTCAATGCAATACACGGGCCAGGCTTGCGCCCTGCCCTGCGGCCGCCCAGCAACGCCGAGCCGCCAGGCCTATTTTTTCAGCGCCGCCAGTTTGCCGAAGGCCGACGCTATTTGGGTGGCGCCGGAAAGATCCAACTGGCGAGCGCGCCGTTGGCATGGCGCCAGTTGGCCCATGCCAATTGACTTTGGATCGCGCCACAGTCGCAGCAACAGCGACTGCACCAGCGCGGGGTCTTTGGCCCAGCGCTCGCTCAGGATGTCGCGCACGCCATCGAGCACCGCAGGCAGCATCGTGAACTCGTCGCCTTGCGGATTTATTTCCGGCGCAACGAAGCCCGCGGGTTCTTCGGCAGGACTGAGCGCTGGGTTGGCGAGCAGCCGATCGGCCAGCGGCCCGATACCGGCCTCGCAGGCGATCTGACGTTTGGTGCGGCGCTTGAGCTTGTAGGGCAGGCAGAGATCTTCGAATTCTTGCTTGGTGCAGGCACGCTCGATCAGGGCGCAAAGCGCCGGCGTCGGCTTGCCTTGATCGTCAATGCTTTTGACGATGGCTACCCGTCGGCTGGCCAGCTCGCGTAGATAGCCCATCCGGTGCTCGAGTTCGCACAGTTGGATGTCGCCCAGGCGCCAGGCATTTCAGGCCGGTCCCCAGACGCTCACGCCGATGGGTGGACTTGTCCCACAGCCGGGGCAACTCAGCAGCGCTGATAATGTCGAACAGCTGCAAGGCAATTTGCCACAACCCACAGGGACACTCCAATGCGCTTTCGTACCCTTTTTCTGGTGATGGCCCTTTTGATGCTGGCCGGCTTTGTGGCGCTGAATGTGGCGGAGTTCACTCGCATCAGCCCCTTGAACCTGGGCTTTACCACCCTTCAGGTGTCGCTCGGCTTGGTGATGCTGTCGCTGTTGGTGGCATTGCTGCTGGTTTTTCTGGGCAGCACGCTGTACTTGCAAAGCCGTCATGTCCTCGAAGCCCGAATCCACACCCGCGAGCTGACCGCACAGCGCGAACTGGCCGACAAGGCCGAGGCTTCGCGTTTTACCGAGCTGCGGGGCTACCTCGAAGCGCAGGTGCGCGCCGAGCAGCAGCGTGAAACAGCGCTGGGTGTGGTGTTGGCCGACCGCTTTTCACAACAGCAGCAGGTTCTTTTGGCGCGCCTGGAGCAAATCGACAATTCCTTGGCCGCCCACCTCGGCCAGCTCGAAGACCGGCTGACACAGCATCGCGCGGCAGCGCCAGCAGCCGGCCTGCCCCCTTACAACGGCAACACGACACTGCGCTAAGCGCGGGCCATGCACCTGCCTGCTGCCTTGTCTACCGTCATTTGACCACCGTTTTCCGGCGGATTTTCAAAGGCATCGTGTTTGCGCCGCTGGCGCTGTTCTTGTTGTTCGAAGAGTGGGGCTGGGAGCATCTGGCGGCCGGCTTTGCCACCCTGGGCCGGCTGCCTGTCTGGCGGCAGGCCGAACGCCTGGTCAGTCACCTGCCGCCCTGGGCAGCCCTGCTGGTGTTCGGCATTCCGGTGCTGCTGCTCGTGCCGGTCAAGCTGCTTGCATTGTTTTTGCTTGGCAACGGCCACCTCGGACTTGGACTGGCCCTGATCGTGTCGGCCAAAGTTGCCGGCACCGCCCTGGCCGCCCGGCTGTTTCAGCTGACCGAGCCGGCACTCATGAAAATGGCCTGGTTTGCCCGCGCCTACCGACCCTGGAAAGCCTGGAAGGACCGGGTGCTGCGACTGGTGCGCGCCTCCGGGCCATGGCGGCTTGCCCGGCAAACCAAGCGCCGGCTGAAAACGAGCCTGTCAGGCTGGTGGAGTGCCCTCAAGCACGCCGGTTCCAGCCCGCGCGACTAGCTGAGCCGGCGCTTGGGCCCCGGGTGGGCTTACAAAAGTTCTGGTTGCTATTTAAAGCATAGCAAATAAGGGCTTCTGGCCTTGCACTACAGGCATGTTTGGTGCTGTTTTTTCCTGTCAGGACCCGCTAGGTCGGGCTGCCGGCTGGCGGCGCTGCTGCCGGGAGAAAAAACTCCACAAAAGCAGCGTGGCATCCGGTCCTTCCGGCGCACTGTAGTCCAGGCTGCCTTCGCCCCCGCTCCAGGCATGGCCCAACGCGTCAACCTCGCACTTCACCAGCATCGGCTTTCGGCCGGCATGGTAGGTGGCAGTTGTATAGGCATGGCGCGGGCTACTGCCGCTCAGGCGTGCAGCATGGCTGCGGACAACCGGCTCGGCGCCAGTGATGAACGGCGCGTCGACCAGCAAGAACTGGGCAGCCAGGTGGTCCAGATTGACACGCCGCACGACCGGGTCGCTTTTCCCCTGGATCAGCAT
>JACMQR010000096.1 GCA_014376885.1 Polaromonas sp. | reverse complement strand
GGCCAGCAAAATGCCGCTTTCAGACCAGAGCTGCGCGGTCTGGTCGAAAAACCCGTGCCGGTAGGCCTGCGCCTGGGCCTGCGCGAACACCTGGCCTGGGCCATTTTCAGCCATTTGCGCCGCGCTGGCATGAAAGTAAATGGTCATCGACACCGTGCCGGCCGGCACGCGCAGGGCGCGGCGCAGGTAGATCCGGGGAAAAAACACATCGCACAGTGCCGCCAGGCCGGGCGCGTCGAGCGGGCGCGGCGGGTCGTCCTGCGCCCACAGCTGGCTCAGGCTGTCGCTGGCCGAGCCGTCCATTTCGGGCGGAATCTCGCCGCGCACAAAGCGCATGTCATAGCGCTTGAGCCACTCCATCGGCGCATTGACGCGCGTGCGCGCCAGGTCGCCCGGCCCAGGCACCGTCGGCATCAGCAGGTCGCTGGCCTGCCAGGTGTCGCGGCGCAGCGCTGTCAGCGCGGTGGCGGTGACGACGGTTTCCTCAACGCCCGCGCCATTGACCTGCTCCAGGCTGATGACCCAGTGCTGGGTGGAGCGGTTGGTGCGCGCCGGCGTGGCCCGCACGCGAAACGCGCCCGGCGCCACGCCGCTGGCGTAGTTGACCGTCAGGGCGGCCATTTCGCCCAGGCAGCCGGCATGCCCGGTCACGGCCTGCACCAGCACGGCAGCGGTGATGCCGCCATAGGGGCCGACCATGTTTTCGTAGGCCGGGCTGGTGCAGCCGTTGAAATGTCCGGCTTGATCGGCCGTCAGCGCAATGGCGTTGTCAAAGGGATGGGTCATTGCTGGGGCGTGAAGTTGGCGTAGGGACAGTTTAAGCAGCCGGGCAGCCCGGCCTGTCAGACGCGCTCGAAGATTCCAGCAGCGCCCTGCCCCATGCCCACGCACATCGTCACCATGCCGTATTTGAGCTGGTGACGGTGCAGCGCATGAATCACCGTGGCGGCGCGGATCGCGCCGGTGGCGCCCAGCGGATGGCCCAGCGCAATCGCCCCGCCCATCGGATTGACCCGGGCCGGGTCCAGGCCCAGCGTCTGGATGACGGCCAGCGACTGGGCGGCAAAGGCTTCGTTCAGCTCGAACCAGTCGATGTCGTTTTGCGTCAAGCCGGCATGGCGCAGCGCGGCCGGAATCGCCTCGACCGGGCCGATGCCCATGATCTCGGGCGGCACGCCCTTGGCGGCATGGCTGACAAAGCGCGCCAGCGGCGTGAGGCCGAACTGTTTCACGGCTTTTTCGCTGGCCAGGATCAGGGCGCCCGCGCCGTCGGAGGTTTGCGAGCTGTTGCCGGCGGTGACCGAGCCGCGCGCGGCGAACGGCGTTTTCAGCCGGGCCAGGCCTTCCAGGGTGGTGTCGGGCCGGGCGCCCTCGTCCAGGCGTACGGTGCGGCGCTTGGCAATGACTTCGCCGGTTTCCAGGTCGGCCGTGCGCTCCGTCACCTCGACCGGCGTGGTCTCGGTCTCGAACTCGCCGGCCTGCTGCGCCCTGAGCGCCTTCATATGCGACTCGTAGGCGAACTGGTCCTGCGCCTGGCGCGAGACCTTCCACCGCTGCGCGACCTTTTCGGCGGTCAGGCCCATGCCGTAGGCGATGCCGACATTCTCGTCATGGGCGAACATGGCCGGCGACAGCGACGGCGAGTTGCCCGACATCGGCACCAGGCTCATGCTCTCGACGCCGGCGGCAATCATCACCTCGGCCTCGCCGACGCGGATGCGGTCGGCCGCCATCTGGATGGCCGACAGGCCGGAGGCGCAAAAGCGGTTGACGGTGATGCCGCCCACGCTGGTCGGCAGGCCGGCCAGCACGGCGCCGATGCGGGCGATGTTCAGGCCCTGCGGACCCTCGGGAATCGCGCAGCCGCAGACGATGTCTTCAATCGCCTGCGGGTCGAGCGTCGGCACCTGGGCCAGCGCCGAGCGCAGCACCGCCACCAGCAGCTCGTCGGGCCGGGTGTTGCGGAAAAATCCCCGGTGCGAGCGGCCGATGGGCGTGCGCGTGGCGGCGACGATGTAGGCGTCCTGGACTTGTTTGCTCATGATGGCATTCCTTGTGTGTTTTCTTGCGCCCTCTCCCGCGTACGGAAGAGGGCTGGGGTGAGGGTTGTCCTCACGGCACTGTTTCGGCCGCGACCCGCATCGGTTCCCATCGCATCAATTGCGCACCGGCTTGCCCGTGCTCATCATGCCCAGGATGCGGTCCTGCGATTTCGGATGCTCCAGCAGTGCGCAGAAGGCCTTGCGCTCGAGCGTCATCAGGTAGTCCTCAGTGACCAGCGTGCCGGCGTCCACGTCGCCGCCGCAGACCACGCCGGCGATCAGGCTGGCGATGTGAAAGTCGTGCCCGCTGATGAAGCCGCCGTCGCGCAGGTTGACCAGCTGGCCCTTGATGGTCGCCAGGCCATTGCGGCCGGCCACCGGAAATGGCCGCCTGAGCGGCGCGCGGTAGCCCGAGGTGTACAGCGCACGCGCTTCATTGAGCGCGACGAACAGCAACTCGTGCTTGTTCGGCACGATCACGTCGCTGTCCAGCAAAAAGCCCAGCTTGCGGCTGTCCAGCGCGCTGGTGCCGACGGTTGCCATGGCGGCGGCGGTGAAGCCGTCCAGCAGGAAGGGCAGCACGTCCTTGTTGCTTGACTTGGCCGCATTCTCGGCGGCGCGGCGCGCAATATAGGCCAGACCGCCGGCGCCCGGCACCAGGCCGACGCCGACCTCCACCAGGCCGAGGTAGCTTTCCAGCGCCGCCACCCGCTTGGCCGAATACACCGCCAGCTCGCAGCCGCCGCCCAGCGCCAGGCCGCGAATGGCCGACACCACCGGCACGGCGGCGTAGCGCAGCCGGAGCATGACCTGCTGCAACTCGGCCTCGACGCCGTCAATCATGGCCGCGCCGCCCACCATGAAGGCGGGCAGCATGGCCTGCAGGTCGGCGCCGACCGAAAAGTTGTCATCGTTCGACCAGATCACCAGGCCTTTGTAGCTTTTTTCGGCCAGCGCCACGCCGCGCGCCAGGCCTTCGGCGACATCCGGGCTGATGGCATGCATCTTGGTCTTGATGCTGGCGATCAGCACGTCGCCATCCGGGCCGTCCAGCGTCCAGAGCCGGATGGCGTCGTCTTCATGCAGCGTCGTGCCGGCCATGGCAAACGACGGCGCTTTGGCACCCAGCACAGCCTCGGGGAAATGCTGGCGTTCGTAGACCGGCAGCCGGCGCCGGGCAATGAATTGCTGGCTGGAGGCGCTCCACGAGCCTTCGGGCGTGTGCACGCCGCCGGCCGCGGCCACCGGGCCGCTGAACACCCAGTCGGGCAGCGGCGCATTGCTCAGGGCCTTGCCGGCGTCGATGTCTTCCTTGATCCAGTTGGCCACCTTCAGCCAGCCGGCTTCCTGCCACAGCTCGAACGGGCCCTGGCTGGCGCCGAAGCCCCAGCGCATGGCCAAGTCGATGTCGCGGGCGCTTTCGGCGATGCCGGCCAGGTGCACGGCGGCATAGTGGAACTGGTCGCGCAGCACGGCCCACAAAAAGCGCGGCTCGGCGCCCTGGGCATGGCGCAGCAGGCCCAGGCGCTCGCCGGCGGGCTTTTTCAGCATGCGGCCGACCACCTCGTCGGCCTTCGCGCCGCCGGGCACGTAGTCCATGCTTTGCGGGTCCAGCCGCAAAATGTCGCGGCCGACCTTCTTGTAAAAGCCCGCGCCGGTCTTTTGGCCCAGGCTTTTGGCGTCGAGCAGCGCGGCGAGCACCGGCGGCGTGCCGTACAGGGCGGCGAACGGGTCTTCAATCTTGCCGGCCCCCAGGTTGTCTTGCAGCGTCTTGATGACATGCGCCATCGTGTCCAGCCCGACCACGTCGGCGGTGCGGAAGGTGCCCGAGCTGGCGCGGCCAAGCTTTTTACCAGTCAGGTCATCGACCACGTCGTACGTCAAACCGAAGGCTTCGGCTTGCTTCATGGTGGCCAGCAGGCCGGCGATGCCGACCCGGTTGGCGATGAAGTTGGGCGTGTCATGCGCGCGCACCACGCCTTTGCCGAGCGCGGTCGTCACAAACGCTTCCAGGTCGTCGAGCACGGCGGCTTCGGTGGTTGGCGTGTTGATCAGCTCGACCAGCGCCATGTAGCGCGGCGGGTTGAAGAAATGGATGCCGCAAAAGCGCGGCTTGAGGCTGTCTGGCAGCGCCTGGCTCAGCGTGGTGATCGACAGGCCCGAGGTGTTGCTGGCGACGATCGCGCCTTTGGCAATGAAGGGCGCTATTTTTTCGTACAAGCCGGTTTTCCAGTCCATGCGCTCGGCAATCGCCTCGATGACGAGGTCGCATTCCAGGAGCTGCTCCAAATGCTCTTCGTAGTTGGCCTGCCCGATCAGCGCCGCGTCGTCGGCCACGCCCAGCGGCGCGGGCTTGAGCTTTTTCAGGCCCTCGATCGCTTTGGTGACGATGCCGTTTTTCGGCCCTTCCTTGGCGGGCAGGTCGAACAGCACCACCGGCACCCGGCAGTTGACCAGATGGGCGGCGATTTGCGCGCCCATCACGCCGGCGCCCAGCACGGCGACTTTTTTCACCAGAAAATGCGACATATTGCTTCTTTCAAATTTGATTCGGCGGCCGGGCGCAGCGCCCGCTTTCATGCGGGGCGCGCGCCGGTGCCCGTCAGGCCAGGGCGGCGTCGGTGTCCATCAGCGCCCGGCTGCCGCTGCGCGCGGTGCGCATCAGGGTGGCGGTTTCCGGCAGCAGCTTGGCAAAGTAAAAACGCGCCGTCTGCACCTTGGCCAGGTAGAACGGGTCGGCATTGCCGGCGGCGATCTCGCGCAGCGCGACCTGGGCCATGCGCGCCCAGAAGTAACTGAACACCAGGTGGCCGGCCACGCGCAAATAATCGACCGCCGCCGCGCCCACTTCATCCGGGTTCTGGAAGGCCTTGAAGCCGAGCTCGGTGGTGAACTTGGTCATCTGGTCGGCGAGCATCGCCAGCGGGTTGATGAACTCGGCCATCTGCTCGTTCACGCCCTCCTCGGCGATCAGCGCGCCCACCAGCTTGCCAAATTTCTTCAGCGTCGCGCCGTTGTTGCCCAGCACCTTGCGGCCCAGCAGGTCGAGCGACTGGATGGTGTTGGTGCCCTCGTAGATCATGTTGATGCGGTTGTCGCGCACCAGCTGCTCCATGCCCCATTCCTTGACATAGCCGTGGCCACCGAACACCTGCAGGCAGGCGTTGGTGGCAAGGTGGCCGTTGTCGGTCAGGAAGGCCTTGACGATGGGCGTGAGCAGCGCGACGATCTCGCCCGAGTCCTTGCGAACCTTCTCGTCCGGGTGGTGCAGTTCCTTGTCGAGCAGCAGCGTGCAGTAAATCGACATCGCCCGGCCGCCCTCGGCATAGGCCTTGGCGGTCAGCAGCATCTTGCGCACATCGGGGTGCACGATGATCGGGTCGGCCGCCTGGTCCTTGGCCTTGACGCCCGACAGCGAGCGCATCTGGATGCGGTCCTTGGCATAGGCCAGCGCATTCTGGTAGGCCACCTCGGTCAGGCCGAGCGACTGGTTGCCCACCCCCAGACGGGCGGCGTTCATCATCACGAACATCGCGGCCAGCCCCTTGTTGGGCGCGCCGACCATGGTTCCGACGGCATTTTCCAGCACGATCTGCGCGGTGGCGTTGCCATGGATGCCCATTTTGTGCTCCAGGCTGCCGCACCAGATGCCATTGCGCGTTCCCAGGGTGCCGTCTTCACTCACATTGAACTTGGGCACGATAAACAGGCTGATGCCCTTGCTGCCCTGCGGCGCATCGGGCAGGCGGGCCAGCACCAGGTGGACGATGTTGGCGGTCATGTCGTGCTCGCCGGCGCTGATGAAAATCTTGTTGCCGGTCAGCCGGTAGGTGCCGTCAGCCTGGGGTTCGGCCTTGGTGCGCAGCATCCCCAGGTCGGTGCCGCAATGCGGCTCGGTCAGGCACATGGTGCCGGTCCACTCGCCGCTGACCAGTTTTGGCAGGTACATCTTTTTCTGCGCCTCGGTGCCGTGCGCATGCAGTGCCTCGTAGGCACCGTGCGACAGGCCCGGGTACATGGTCCAGGCCTGGTTGGCCGAGTTGAGCATTTCATAAAAACACTGGTTGACGACAAACGGCAGGCCCTGGCCGCCGTACTGCGGATCGCACGACAGCGCCGCCCAGCCGCCCTCGACAAACTGCGCGTAGGCCTGCTTGAAGCCCTTGGGCGCCGTCACTTCATGGGTGACGCGGTCCAGGGTGCAGCCTTCCTCGTCGCCGCTGATGTTCAGCGGAAAGGTCACGTCGACGGCGAACTTGCCGCCCTCTTCGAGCACCGCGTTGATGGTGTCGGCGTCGATGTCGGCATGCAGTGGCAACGCCTTGAGCTCGTCGGTGACCTTGAGCACTTCGTGCATGACAAACTGCATGTCGCGCAGGGGCGGGTTGTACTGGGGCATGGTGGTCCTTTGGGGTGGGTCGGTGTTAAAAAACGGTTCAAACTAGGGGTTTCTTGGCCGCTGGTGCAGCCGCGGCGGCCGGGCTGCCATAGCGCGCCAGGATGCCGGCAAAAGCGGTGTTGGCGCGGGTGATCGAGCCGGGCGTTTTCAAAAACCGGGCTTCATAGTGCAGTGCCAGAATCAGCCCGTGGATCTCGAACACCACCTGGTGCTCGTCGATGGCCGGGCGCAGGTGGCCGGCATCCCGCGCCTGCACCACTGCCCGGCCCATGGCCGCCAGCCAAAGCTGCACCGAGTCGGCCAGCGCGTCGCGCACCGGGCCGGGCCGGTCGTCGAATTCGACCGCACCGCTGATGTAGATGCAGCCCGAGTCGATCTCCACCGACGTGCGGTGCATCCAGTGCTGGAACATGGCCTGCAGGCGCGGCAGGCCGCGCGGCCGTCGCAAGGCCGGAAAGAACACCTCTTCCTCGAACCGGGCGTGGTATTCGCGCACCACCGAAATCTGCAGCTCCTCGCGCGAGCCGAAGTGGGCGAACACGCCCGACTTGCTCATGTGCATCACCTCGGCCAGGGCGCCGATGCTCAGGCCCTGCAGGCCGATGTGGGTGGCCAGGCCGAGCGCCGCATCGACAATGGCGGCCTTGGTCTGCTGGCCTTTCTGGGCGCTTTTGGCAGTGCTGGCAATGCTGGCAACCGGCGCTGGCGGGCGCGCAACTTTGGCGGGAAGGGGGCTGACGGACATGGGAGATGGAGTTTCAGGCAATAAAAGAACGGTCGTTCTATTTTGCAGCAGTTCAGGAACCCATGACTTTCTACCGACTATTTATTTTCAGGATCAGTACTCCTGGAAAATTCAGGGTTTACCCTTGGTCTTGTCGATGACGCACATGGCCGGCGGCGCAGGTTTGGCCTTTTTCAACACCGG
>JACMQR010000095.1 GCA_014376885.1 Polaromonas sp. | reverse complement strand
CCGTGACTTCGAGCTGCAGGCAGCCGTTGTGGGCGGTGATGACCTGGTAGCTGAAACCGGCGGCAATCAGCAGGTCGGGCCGGCTGAGCTTGTGCCTGAGCAGCCAGCCCGGGCCAAGCTCGCCGCCGAACTCCTCGTCATAGGTGAACAGAAGCTCGATGCCGCCTTTTAACGGCAGGCCCAGGGCTTCGAGCGCGCGCACGGCGAAGGTGTAGGTGGCGAAGTCGCTCTTGCTGACCGCCGAGGCGCGGCCATAGAGCTTGCCATCAACGATCTCGGCGCCATACGGGTCGTGCGTCCAGCCGTCGCCGGGCGGCACCACGTCGCCGTGGGCATTGAGGGCAATGACCGGGCCGGGGCCGTAGGAGCGGCGCACGACCAGGTTTGTCAGCGACTCCAGGCCATAGGCTGTTACCTCGGCGGCCGGAACCGGGTATTTTTCCACTTCGAAGCCGAAGGCTTCGAGCAGCTCGGCGGTGCGCTCGGCATGCGGCGCGTTGTGGCCCGGCGGCGTGTCGGTGGGCACGCGCACCAGGGCCTGCAAAAACTGCACTTCCTCGTCAAAGTGTGCATTGATCCAGGCGTCAAGCAACTGGTTGTGGGTGTCGGTCATCAGCAACCGTCCGTGGCCAGTTGCTCAAGCAGATGCTGAAAAGCGCGCACGCACAGGTCGGCGTCGTCGCTGGTGATGCTTTCCAGCGGGTTGTGGCTGATGCCGGCATTTTGGCCGCGCATAAACAGCATCGCCTGCGGCATGATTTCATGCAGCTTCATGGCGTCATGGCCGGCGCCGCTGGGCATGCAAAACACCGGCAGGCCCAGGGCTTGCACGGCCCGCTCCCAGCGCTGCTGCCAATCTGGCGCACTGGGCGCGGCCGGCGCGCGCATGGTTTCTTCCAGCCGAAAGCGCAGGCCGCGGCGCTCGCAGATGCGCTGCAGCTCTGCCAGAACGTCGGCGGTGCAGGCGTCGCGCACCGCATCGGTGGTGGCGCGCATGTCCAGGCTGAACGTGCAGCGCCCCGGCACCACGTTGATCGAGCCGCTGGGCACCTCGAGCTGGCCCATGGTGGCCACCAGGTCCGGCGCGCTGCTGCCGCGCTTTTCAAGGAACAGGGCCAGTTCGGCCACGGCCGTGGCAGCATCCCGGCGGCTGCCCATCGGCGTGGTGCCGGCATGGCTGGCCATGCCGATGATTTCGCCGACAAAGCGCACGCCGCCATTGATGGACGTGACGACGCCCAGCGGCAGGTCCAGCGCATTGAGCACCGGCCCCTGCTCGATGTGCACCTCGACAAAGCCAAGGTAGCGGGCCGGGTCGCGCCGCAGGCCGGCAATCGCCTGGCTGTCCAGGCCGGCCTGCGCCATGGCGCCCCGCATCGAAATGCCGTCGGCATCCCGCTGGTCCAGCCAGGCGGTGTTGAACTGGCCGGTGAGCGCGCCCGAGCCGAGAAAGGTCGCCTTGTAGCGCTGGCCTTCCTCTTCGGCAAAGCCAACCACCTCGACACCGAAAGGCAGGCGCCGGCCCTGGCGGTGGAGCTCGCGCACACCGGTCATCGGCGCCAGGATGCCCAGGCGGCCGTCGTACTTGCCGCCGTTGCGTACGGTGTCAAAGTGCGATCCGGTCAAAAGGCGTGCAGCCTGCGGGTCGCTGCCGTAATAGATCCCGACGGCATTGCCGACGGCGTCGATGGACACCTCGTCAAAGCCGCAGTCGTCCCGCATCCACTCGGCCAGTTGCCGGGCGCAGGCGCGGTGTGCGTCGGTCAGGTAGGTGACGGTGAGCTCGCCGCGCTCGGCGTAACCCGGGTCGCTGTGGCGGCTGAGCTGCTCGGCCCAGTCCCAGACCTGGTTGCCCAGCGCGGGCACGTGGCCGAGCTTGGCGTTCAGCCGGAGTTCGGCGATGCGGTGGATCTGGCGCAGGGCTTCGGCCCGCTCGAAGTCGGCCGGGTTGTCCAGCCGGCGGGCGAAGGTCGCGAGGATCTCCGGCCTGGACAGCCCGAGCCCGCGCGGGCCGCGCACCGCCAGGATGAAGGGAAAGCCGAATTTCGCCTGGTAGTCGGCATTGAGCTGGTCAAGCTGCGCCAGTTCGCCGGGCGTGCAGCCGTCCAGGCCGGCGCTGGCCTGCTCGCTGGTGGACTCGGCCGTCAGGCGGGTGCCCGGCAGT